>JANXOQ010000387.1 GCA_025357775.1 Ferruginibacter sp.
TACAAAATTTAATTTGCAAGGCAATTTATTTATTAATTAAAAATATTTTACAGATTGTATGCTACCCTTATTCCAAAAGCACCACCAAGGTTTGCATAACCAGTATATTTTAATTGTGCTTCTACTTTACCATTTATCATAAAACCAATTCCCGGAGAGTAGGTAAATGGAGTTACACCAGAAAATAGACTTACACCAAGTTGTGCAGTACCAAAAAAATTATCTGAGAGATAATATTTTACACCAACTAAAACAGGTATAGCAGTAAGCCCTGAAAACTTTGTAGCACCATCTATACTTTTGCCAGAGTAATTTAAAACACCAGACATAGCAGTTGCACGTGTTTTTTCATTAACCGCATATTCTATTTGGGCAGTGGCACCTATACCAAGTGAATGAGTAACACCTAAGCCTCCATTAGCAAAGCCTAATTCTGCTCCTACATTAAAATTTATTTTGCTGTCATTGCCTTTTTGTGCATTAGTTGCTATAGAAAATACATTTATAAATACAGCTAGTAATAAAGTTCTCATCTTTTTTGTTTTATTGAAATGCAAATATAGTATCTAATATATTTTTGTAAACCAACTATTTATTTTTTTTCTTAAAGGTATAATGCAAATCAATTTGAATACTACTAACTCTAAAGTATCCATCTTTATCTTTTGCAATATTTGATAGCCCGGCATTATATCTTACTCCCATACCTAATAACTCAGAAAAATTATATCCAAAGCCAACAACTAAAGAAATATTAGTACCAGTAAGAAGATCTTTTATATCGATAGACTCTCCAACTAATTTCGCACTAGCAGAAGCAAGTATACCAAATTGTGGTCCAAATTCTCCATAAATACCTTTAGATGATTTTGCAAATTTTAACAGCAGTGGAATATTCACATAATTAAAAACAAGCCTACCTCCTCCTATATTATTACCATTATCATCTATTATATTCCCAATTGTTGCTCCTTCACCAGAAAATAAAATTTCAGGTTGAAAGGATAAGCTTTTTGCAATTTTAACATTGCTAAAAATTCCGATATTTCCGCTCAACCTAGTTTTGAGTAAATCATTATCTTGTATTGCATTAGTACTATTTATATTTAAACCACCTTTAACTCCAAAATTAGCTTGAGCACTAGAATATTGGCAGATAATTACAATTAGAAGTGATGTTACAATTATTTTTTTCATAAATTAATTTTCAAGATGAAATTATTAATACTTAAAAGCCCCGCATTGATAGCGAGGCTTTTAAATAATAAATAT
This sequence comes from Ferruginibacter sp., assembly GCA_025357775.1. Lineage (GTDB taxonomy): Bacteria > Bacteroidota > Bacteroidia > Chitinophagales > Chitinophagaceae > Ferruginibacter. The sequence continues at coordinate 1,273 of JANXOQ010000387.1, forward strand.
CTAATATTAGAATGTATAAGCAACTCTTACACCCAATGCTCCATAAGAACCAAAACCATTGCCAGCACTTACGCTAGTATATTTTACAAGAGCGTCTAAATTTTCTGTAAACTTAATACCAACACCTGGCGCAAAAGTAAACCCAGAACTGCTAGAACCAGTTGCAGTAATAAATGTTAAACCCAATTGAGCTGAGCCGTATACTTTTTCAGTAAAAGCATATTTAGTACCTACCAAAACAGGTATAAAAGTAATGGATGGAATTGTATAACCAGAAACAGTTTTACCAGAATAACTAAGAACACCAGCACTTAATGTTAAGTCTAGCTCCTCAGAAACATTATAATCAGCTTGCGCAGACCCACCTACACCAAATGACCATCCTGTACCAAAATCTCCAAGTGGTAAAGCAGCTTCTAAGCCAACGCTAAATTTTAATTTTGATACATCATCAGTTTTTTGTGCATTAGCAGAAAATGTTAGTGCAACTACTATTGCTGCACTTAATAATACTTTTTTCATGTTTAGTTTTTTTGTTTTATAATGGCGCAAAAATAAGAAATTTATTTAATATTAGAATGTATAAGCAACTCTAACACCTAAACCACCAGAAGAACCATAACCATTTCCACCACCACTGACAATAATGTATTTTACAAGAACGTCTAAGTTTTCTGTAAACTTATAACCAACGCCTGGCACAGAAGTAAACCCAGAGGTACTATAACCGCTAGTAGAAATAAATGTCAAACCCAATTGAGCTGAGCCGTATACTTTTTCAGAAAAAGCATATTTAGTACCAACTAAAACTGGTATATAAGTAATGGAAGGAAGTTTAAAACCAGAAACAGTTGTGCCAGGATAAATAAGAACTCCTCCATTCAACGTTAAATCTAGCTCTTCAGAAACATCATAATCAACTTGAGCAGACCCACCTATACCTAATGACCCTCCTGAGTAAGCAGATTCCAAACCAACGCTAAATTTCAAGCTTTTTCCATCATCAATTTTTTGTGCAACAGCACCAAATGTTAGTGCAACTAATAATGCTGCACTTAATAGTTCTTTTTTCATGTTTAGTTTTTTATTGTTTTACATTTTTGCGAAAATAAGAAGTTTAGATACTAACAAAAATAATTCATTTGTTTTTGTTGGTTCAAATACACTTTTACAATTTGCATATTACGATGTTAAAAAATATTATTTTTTACAAATTTCCCAACATATCCTCCGCCATGCCTCCCAAGTCATACTCTTCTTTCCAACCCCAATCTTTTCTTGCTACACTATCATCTATACTTTGTGGCCAGCTATTGGCTATTTGCTGCCTGCTATCTGGTTTGTAAATAATATCAAAATTGGGTACATATTTTTTTATTTCTTCAAAAATTTCTTTTGGCGAAAAGCTCATACCACTTAAGTTATAAGAGGTACGCACTTTTATACTACTAGCATCTGCTTCCATCAATTCTATTGTAGAGCGTATTGCATCGGGCATATACATCATGGGCAGGTATGTATCTTCTTGTAAAAAACATTCGTAGGTTTCTTTATCTTTTGCTGCATGAAAAATTTCTATTGCATAATCTGTAGTACCACCACCAGGTTGGCTTTTGTAGCTTATAAGCCCAGGGTAGCGTAGGCTACGCACATCCACACCATACCTATTAAAATAATAATTGCACCAAAACTCACCTGCATATTTACTTATACCATACACAGTAGTTGGTTCTATAATGGTTTGTTGTGGGCAGTTTTGCTTAGGGCTTGTAGGGCCAAAAACTGCAATACTACTTGGCCAATAAACTTTATGCAAGTTTTCTTCCTTTGCAATATCTAGTACATTAAGCAAACTGGTCATATTCAAACTCCAAGCAAGGTTAGGATTTTTTTCTCCTGTGGCAGATAAAATAGCTGCTAATAAATAAATTTGTGTAATACCTTGGCGAATAACTTGTACATGCAGCATTTCTTTGTTCATCACATCCAAACTCACATAAGGCCCAGTGCCTTCAAGCAGAGGGTTTTGTTCTCTAAGGTCGCTGGCAATAACATTTGCATTGCCATATATTTTTCTAAGTGCAAGAGTTAGTTCTACGCCTATTTGACCACTTGCGCCTATTATCAATATTTTTTCTTTTACCATTATTTCAGTTTTAGATGTTGCAAATTAAAATTAAATTATTTGCTATTTCAATATTTATATTAAACGAATTTTACAAATATTTATGATAATGAAATCTTTTTAAAAGACAGCATCACTTAATAAAATTAGGACATTCGCAAATCAGCAAATTAGCTAATTTTGTATTTATGAATGAACTCTTTAATAAGCAACAACACAATAAAAACAATTTTTTTCTCATAGCAGGACCATGCATTACCGAAAGCGAAGAAATCGTAGTGGAAATTGCTGAAAAAGTTTCTGCTATTTGTAAGCGCTTAGAAATACAATATATTTTTAAAGCATCGTACCGCAAAGCAAACCGCACTAGTGCCAATAGTTTTACAGGAATTGGCGATGAAGCATCTTTAAAAATAATACAAAAAGTAGGACAAACTTTTAATATTTCTACCACCACAGATATACATGCACACGAAGAAGCAGCCATAGCAGCGGAGTATGTAGACATTTTACAAATACCCGCTTTTCTTTGTCGCCAAACAGATTTATTAGTAGCAGCTGCAAAAACGGGTAAAATTATTAATGTAAAAAAAGGACAATTTTTAAGTGGTCTATCAATGAAATTTGCGGTAGATAAAATTGTGCAAGCAGGTAATAATAAAGTATGGTTAACAGATAGGGGAAATACTTTCGGCTATCAAGACCTAGTTGTAGATTATAGAAATATTACTTGGATGAAAGAAATAGGCGTACCAGTAATTATGGATTGTACACATTCTTTGCAACAACCAAACCAAACAAGCGGTATTACAGGCGGCAATCCATCACTCATAGAAACAATAGCAAAAGCAGCCATAGCTACAGGTGCAGATGGATTATTTATAGAAACACACCCGAACCCTGCAGAAGCAAAAAGCGATGGAGCAAATATGTTGCGGTTAGATTTGTTGGAGGCTCTGTTGGAAAAATTGGTTAGGGTAAGGCAAGCGATTTTATAAAATATGAAGTATCTAACATTGAGATATTAATAAATACTTACAAATGCCTCAATGGATTTCTCCGTGCATTCAATACATAGCGTTTTACATTCATCCAAAAAGCTACAAAAAAATAGATGAGTACTGGAGAACCTATAGTGGCAAAAGAAAGATAAATAAAGTACTTACGAATAGTAGTAGATGCAATACCCATGCGCTCACCAATGGAGCTACAGACACCAAATACTTGCCATTCTACAAAATGTTTAAATTTTTTCACTATGCTAAAATACTGAAAATATACTAAAGAAACAACTTCTTTAAATAATGAGGCAAAATTTGTAAATTTGCTTAAAAGCAAAATTTAATGCTCGAAAACATACATATACAAAATTTTAGATGCTTTGAGGATTTTAAAGCCGAAGGTTTTGAAAGAGTAAATCTTATTGGAGGGAAAAATAATAGTGGGAAGAGTTGTTTGTTGGAGGCGATTGCTTGTTTAGCTCAAAATTATTTATTTCAGGAAATGATTGTAATGAGAGGGAATCTTGCCAATTCATTCACTAACATCAATAACCCATACGATGATGTGTTAATTGTACCCGATTTTGATATTAAAAAAGAAGATATTAATTTTTACGATGGAGATAAAATTCAGTTTAAGTATTCTAAGGGCTCATTTAGTGAGAGAAACGTTATGACTATTAATTTTATTTTGTCTGATAATGAAATTCCTAAATTAGATATTGTCAGATCATTCGACACTTTTGACGAAAAATTAAAAAAACATAGGCTTATACAAATATTACAATCAGTTGACGAAAGGATCGAAGACATTAGAACATTTAAAACTAAGGAAGGTTTATGGATAAAAAAGTTTAATGAAGAATATCAATCAATAAACTTCTATGGTGATGCTATAAAAAAAATTATAAAATATTTTACTCCATTCTTTGAGAAAAGTTTATATAAAAATTCGTACGATAAAACTACATATTTA
>JANXOQ010000456.1 GCA_025357775.1 Ferruginibacter sp.
CATAATCTCAATTGACTTTTGATAACCGAACAAATTAGTAAGCATAAAATAATAAGTGCCACATGGTATATTTTGTTAATTAATTATTGCTAGTTAAATTTTGTTGTTGTACTAGCTGCCCAATTGTATAATTAATTTTTAAAATGTTATTTCTTTCAAAACTTGGACTTAATATCTGATAAACATTTTTACCCTTAACCACATTGCAATTCTGTCTTCACTTTTCATTTATTTTTTAACTCAGTATCATAAAATAATTTAAAAAAAACTGTAAAAAAATTTAGTTGATAAAGTAAAAATCTTTTAAAAACATGAAAGTAAATAATAGTATAATAAAAAAATATTTCTCTTTTTTTTTAGTTTTAATAGGTAATACAAATTTATTATTGGCACAATCGGATACTGCTAAAAAATTATCCTTTAGCGGTTATGCGGAGTTTTATTATAGCTACGATTTTTCAAAACCACCAAACAACGAGAAGCCTAATTTTTTATACAACCACAAAAGGCATAATGAAATAAATGCAAATTTAATACTTGTAAAAGCCAATTATACTGATAAAAACACAAGGGCTAACCTTGCTTTAATGGTTGGTAATTATGCCCAATACAATTTAAATGCAGAACCTACTTGGGCACAATTTATAAATGAAGCAAATATTGGTGTAAAGCTTAGCAAACGTAAAAACCTTTGGCTAGATATTGGTATAATGCCCTCTCATATTGGTTTTGAAAGTGCTGTAAGTGCAGACTGTTGGACACTCACTAGAAGTATGCTGGCAGAAAACTCCCCATATTTTGAGACTGGTGCAAAATTATCGTACACTAATAAAAATGAAAAACTAACCGCTGCATTTTTAATTTTGAATGGATGGCAAAAAATACAAAAGCCAAATTATATACAAATACCTTCTATAGGTATGCAAGTAAATTATAAAATTAGTAGTAAATTTTTGGTAAACTATAGCAATTTTATAGGCACAGATAAACCTGATATTTTGAAGGCATTAAGAACGTATCATAATTTTTATATGCAGGTGGATGCATCGAAAAAGCTAGGAATTATTGCTGGTGTAGATATTGGAACCGATAAATTTTCGCTAGATAAATATGGCAGTTGGTTTTCACCAGTAGCGATAATTAAATATAAACTAGATGAAAAAGCAAGTATAGCCTGCAGGGGAGAGTACTTTGACGACGGAAAACAAATATTAATATCTACCAATACAGAAAATGGTTTTAAAACTTTGGGGCTATCTGCCAATTTTGATTACCAAATAAATAAAATGGTACAATGGAGAGTTGAGGGAAAATTTTATAATTCAAGAGACAAGATTTTTGCAGATGATAGTAACAATAACTTTTCTTTTTCTACAAATTTAACGATGAGGTTGTGAAAAGAATTATTTACAATAAAAAAGGTTTAAAACTTAAATTATCTGAACTCTTTTTTTTGTAAGCCCAACACCATATTTATGTCGGGAGATAAACTTGAGTTGCTTTAGAGTCTCTTAAACTTATTGAACTAATTATTTCCAAAATAAAAAAGGTTTTAAACTTTATCAGTTTAAAACCTTTTTTATTTGTGGGCCCACCTGGGCTCGAACCAGGGACCACCTGATTATGAGTCAGGTGCTCTAACCAACTGAGCTATAGGCCCTTTCTAAATAATATAATAAATTATTTATTTGGAAAGATTGTAAAAGTAAGCAAATTCGGATATTTGTCAAAAAAAATACTCAAATGTTCCCATTAAAAAATATAATATTCGATTTAGGGGCTGTACTCATTGATATAGATTACAAAAAAACAGAGCAAGCTTTTATACAACTTGGCTATTACAATTTTGAACAAATGTACTCTCAGTATGGTGCAGATAAGCTTTTTGAAAAGCTAGAAACTGGGAGAATTAGTAACGCTGATTTTTATAAAACAATATTAGCATTAAACAACAATGTAAATACTGCCTTTGAAATAAAAGATGCATGGAATAAAATTTTATTAGATTGGAGAGCAGAAAGCCTTGATTTTTTAGAAACCATTGCACCAATGTATAAATTGTTTTTACTAAGCAATACAAATGCTATACACAAAACAGCATTTTTAGCTTCGTTAAAAAAAGAAACAGGTAGAAATATTATTGATAATTTATTTATAAAATCGTATTACTCTCACGAAATACATTTACGAAAGCCTAATGATGATATTTTTGAATTTGTAGCGAAAGATGCTAACATAAAAAAAGAAGAATCATTATTTATTGATGACTCTTATAATAATATTGAAACTGCAAAAAAACTTGGTTTCAAAACACATTTATTACTGCCTACTGAAAGAATTGAGGATTTAAAATATGAGCTATTTTAAAAGTGCTACCTCAGAATAGCAATGAGAGCGTCTACATTTTTTTACTTCAAATTGAAATTATATTTTTAATGTTGGCAACATCTAATAACAATCGGCTTACTTAACTTTACAATTATGAACTACGAAGCAGCTTTAAATGAACTTATAAAAAATGCATTTGCAGAAGATATTGGAGTTGGCGACCACTCTACATTGTCTAGCATACACAAAAATGCAGAAGGGAGTGCAGTTTTAAAAATTAAACAAGATGGCATATTTGCAGGCATGCATGTGGCAGAAACAATTTTTAAATATATGCAGCCTAATATCATTTTTACGCCATTAAAAAAAGATGGAGATGAAATGAAGTATGGTGAAATAGCTTTTGAAGTAATGGCAAAAGTGCATACAATTTTAAAATGCGAAAGACTTGTACTCAATAGTATACAGCGCATGTGTGGTATAGCTACGCTCACAAAAAAGTATGTTCAAAAATTAGAAGGCTATCATACAAAATTATTAGACACCCGTAAAACAACGCCAAATTTTAGATTGCTTGAAAAAGAAGCTGTGAAAATTGGTGGAGGTGTAAATCATCGGTTTGGTTTATATGATATGATAATGCTTAAAGATAACCATATTGATTATTGTGGAGGAATTGAAAAAGCAATTGAAAATGCATATAATTATGTGCAACAAAATAATTACGATTTAAAAATAGAAGTAGAAACAAGAAGCCTTGAAGATGTGGAAAAAGTTATGCATGTAGGAAAAGTGAATAGAATAATGCTTGATAATTTTACCCCAGAAAAAATTGTAGAGGCATTAAAAATTATTGATGGCAGGTATGAAACAGAAGCCAGTGGTGGTATAAACTTAGATAATCTAGAAAGCTATGCAAAAACTGGAGTTGATTATATAAGTAGTGGTGCAGTTATACATCAAGCGGTAAGTTTGGATTTGAGTTTGAAAGCAAGCCCTCTAAATCCCCCAAGGGAACTTTAAGTCTTTAAAATTCAAACATATCTTTTTAAAATACCATATTTTTTATTTTTCTTATGTCTATTTTCTGATGACTAACATCTAAAATCTAACTTTAATATGTCGAATAATACTAAAACTTTCAATTCGTTCGTTTACTCTACAGATCCCAATTTTAAATTGGAGGATGACCAACAAGAGGAGGAAGAAACACTTTTGCCAGAAGAGCAAAAAGTTAAAATTAGGCTAGAAAAAAAACACAGAGGAGGGAAAACTGTAACTTTAATTGAAAATTTTGTAGGTACTAATGAGGATAAAGAAGAATTGGGCAAAAAATTAAAGACTAGCTGCGGTACTGGCGGCTCTGTAAAAGATGGAGAAATATTGGTACAGGGAGATAACAGAGAGAAAGTTTTGCAATGGCTGTTAAAAAATGGCTATAAAAATTCGAAAAAAGTATGATGGTAAGTAAGATATCAGAAGGGGTAAGTATAAGTGTAGAAACATTTTACCAAGCAGAGTATAGCAACCCTGCGGGTAGTGAGTATATGTTTGCATATAGAGTAACGGTAGAAAATATAAACGCATTTCCAATAAAACTTTTGAGCAGGCATTGGTATATTTTTGATAGCAATGGTACAGAAAGGCAAGTGGAAGGTGAGGGGGTTATTGGCATGCAACCGAGCATAGAATCTGGAAAAACATACCAATACATCAGTGGCTGTAACTTAAGAAGCGAATTGGGCAAAATGCATGGCAGCTATTTATTTGAAAATTTGCATAATAAAAAAACATTTACAGCCCTTATTCCCCAATTTGAAATGGCAGTGCCTTTTAAATTAAACTAAAGACAATAATATTTCGTAATTTCAATATTCTTGAGTGCAATTACCTTACTAAACGAAAAAAATGGCAAAAGTAACCTTCAATAATAAAGACAATGCGTTCTTTACAAGTTTAAAAACAAGTGTGGACGCTTATTTTAAAGAAAATGACATTAAAAAAACAGGTGACTGGCGTCTTTACATAAAAACTTTTTTGTTAATTGGAAGTGCTATTTCAGTGTACCTTATTATTTTAATGGGTAACCTTACAGCATTATATAATGTATTTTTGTGCATTACACTTGGTTATTTAATGGCATGTATAGGTTTTGCGGTAATGCATGATGCCAATCATGGTAGCTACAGCACCAATACTAAGTTGAACGATTTTGTGGGATTATCTGCTAATTTGCTTGGTGCAAGCTCTTATTTTTGGAAACAAAAACACAATATTATACACCACACTTATACTAACGTAGATGGTATTGATGATGATATTGCCAAAAGTCCTATCATTCGCCAATGTGAAAGCCAAAAGTGGATGCCTGCACATAAAATCCAACATCTTTATCTTACGCCCATTTATTGTCTGTCTACATTATTTTGGATTTTCAATATGGATTTTCAAAAATACTTTAAGCGTAAAATATATACTACTGCAGCTTGGGATATGAGTACAAAAAATCATATTATTTTTTGGGTTACAAAATTATATTATGTATCAGTATTTATGATACTACCAATTGTACTGTTTGGTTTTTGGGGTTGGCTTGGTGGCTATTTACTTACCAATGCAGCACTTGGGCTTACATTATCTTTTGTTTTTCAGCTGGCACATGTGGTTGAGAATACTGAATTTGAGCATGTACCATTAGATGCAACAAAGCATTTGGAAACCGCATGGGCAGAGCATCAAATAAAAACAACTGCAAATTTTGCTATGGATAATAAAGTAATTTCATGGTTTGTAGGCGGTTTAAACTACCAAGTTGAGCATCATCTTTTTCCAAAAGTGAGCCACATACACTACCCAGCCATTAGCAAAATTGTAATGGCAAAGTGTAAAGAGTTTAATCTTCCTTATAACTATTACCCAACACTAACGCAAGCATTGGCTTCTCATTTTAGGGTAATGAAATCATTGGGTAAAAAACCTGTGGAGTTGGAAATGTCTTTAAATGTAGCTGCTTAATTATGGTTTGTACCTAGCATTCTGATATAAAACCTCTGCATCCATTTTCATTAAACTATCTACTTTTACCTCAGTAAATTTAGATGCATATTTTTTTACAATTTGCCAGCCTGCATATGATCCTATGTTGCCTGGTGCATTTTCTCCAAGCTCTTGTGTTTTTGGCCCTTCGGAAACATACTTTTTTATAAGGTTGTTATCAGTTTGTTGTAAAAAATTATTTTGTATAAATAAGCTCCAAATATTTTTTTGCTGTGCATCGCAATCTTTCATTTGTGTTTTTGTGTAGCCCATTATATTGTACTCCTCTGTTTCGGGTAAAAACTTACTTAGTAGCCATAAGCGTTTTCCATTTTCTATCATTTGTATAAGTAGTCTTTTGTCTTCCACCTTTTCAGGGTACATATCGTTTACAATATTTTTCATACAGTTTATTACAATATAATTAGGTGTAAAATTTGCAGTAATATAATTTGGGTATATGCCCTGCACCATGTCAGTTTTATACAAAGGAAAATCCTTCCCTAAATGTGCATGTAATCCAACAATAAACGCATCTTCATCAAGAGCATCTCCATACCCATCTGCAGGGCCTATGTAGGTTATAATTTTAGTAGGTATTTTAAATGTAGGGTAATAGTATTTTACAAATTGTAATCCTTTTTTTATTTCTTTTTCGTAAGCTAAAAAGTTACTAAAATATTTTTGTGATGTATCAAAAATTGTTTTGCTGTAGGCAATAAAATTTTTAACATATTCTGCTGTACTATCTACAGACCACTTAGGGTCTGCGCCTAAAATGGTGGTTATAAAATTTTCACCAAAGCTTGGGTATTTTGTAATAAGTAAATTTAAAGATTGTACAAAATTATTAGTATCCAAAGCAAAAAAGGATTGTTCAAAACGTTGTGTTTTTAATGATATGGCAATGTTAGAAACATTGGGTGTTTTATTATTATTGCACGAATAAATAGCCATACAAATTAGTAAAGTAAAAAGCAAACGCATAATGAGTATATTTATACCAAAGTGAAAATTTATATTTGCAAAAGAAATAAAAAATAAATAAACTTAAAGTTAATATAATTTTAAAATGAAAATATTTTTAGCACAACAAAACTACCACATTGGAAATATAGAAGCCAACACAAAAAAAATTATAGAAGCTATTGAAGACGCTAAACAACAAAACGGCGATATTATTTTATTTAGCGAATTATCTGTATGCGGTTATGCTCCTAAAGATTTTTTATACTTTAATGATTTTATTAATAAATGCTACGCAGCTATAGATGAAATAAAATTGCATGCAGATGGTATAGCAGTAATAGTAGGAGCACCACATAGAAATACTAAAATAGAAGGAAAGGATTTGTACAACGGCGCTTATTTTTTAGCAGATAAAGAAATAAAAAACATCATATACAAAACATGTTTACCTACTTATGATGTATTTGATGAAGACCGCTATTTTGAACCAGCAAGTGAGTGGAATATTGTAGAGTACAAAGGTAAAAAACTAGCCATTACCATTTGTGAAGATATTTGGAACCTTGGCGATAACCCTTTATACATAAATTGCCCAATGGATATGCTTATTAAGCAAGCGCCAGACTTTATGCTCAATTTATCTGCATCGCCGTTTGATTATACGCATGATGAAGATAGGCATGCCATTATAAAAGCTAATGTATTAAAATATAAAATACCTATGTTTTATTGTGGTAGTGTGGGTAGCCAAACAGAAGTGGTATTTGATGGCAACTCATTGGTGTTTGACAAGTACGCAAACCTCTGCGGCAAACTTGCATCGTTTAAAGAAGATATAAAATCTTTTGTTTTAAATGATGATGGTACTATTCAAAATAAAATTATACAAGCTGCCAATCATATTGCAGATAGAGAATTAAATCCTGAAACGTTACAAGCTACTTTAAATATTCCTCAAATTTATGATGCACTCATATTAGGTATAAAAGATTATTTTGAGAAAATGGGTTTTAAAAAAGCTATATTAGGTAGCAGTGGCGGCATTGATAGCGCAGTTACACTTTCGCTTGCATGTGAGGCTTTGGGTGCAGATAATGTAAAAGCAATTTTAATGCCGTCGCAATATTCTACAGGTCACTCGGTAGATGATGCTGTGCAATTAAGTATTAATTTAAAAAATGATTACAACATCATTCCTATAAAAAATATTTATGAAAGTTTTTTAACAGATTTAAAACCACTTTTTGGAGACTTACCTTTTAGCCTTGCAGAAGAGAATATACAAAGCCGTACCCGTGGCAATTTATTAATGGCTATTGCAAATAAATTTGGATATATTTTATTGAATACTTCTAACAAAAGCGAACTTGCTACAGGGTATGGCACGCTTTATGGAGATATGGCTGGCGGCTTGGGCGTATTAGGAGATTGTTACAAATTACAGATTTATGCTTTGGCAAAATACATTAACAGAAATTTTGAAATAATACCTGAAAATATTATTACAAAACCACCAAGTGCAGAACTTAGGCCTGGACAAAAAGACAGCGACAGCTTACCAGATTATGAAATACTTGATAAAGTTTTGTACCAATATATAGAATTACAAAAAGACCCACAAGCCATAAAGGCGCAGGGTTTTGATGCAGCATTGGTAGATAGAACATTAAAAATGGTAAATACAAATGAGTACAAGCGCAATCAATTTTGCCCAATTATTAGGGTATCGCCAAAGGCATTTGGTGTGGGGAGGAGGATGCCGATAGTCGGGAAATATTTGAGTTAGATATTAGAAATAAGATTTTTAGATTTTTGATACAAAACATCCTAAAAGAGTTGTAATATTTAATATCTCATGTCCTAAAATATAACATCTCACTTTTTTAACAAAGATTTTAACTCAATTTCGATTTTTAAAAATGGTTGTACTTAATTTGCAACTATATATAAAACTAAAATATGTTACAAACAGCAGAAGATATTCGCTTACTAAATGAAAAAATAGTAGAAGCATCAAGCTTTGTTAGTAGAATAAATAAAGAGCTAAGTAAAGTAATTGTGGGGCAACAAACAATGCTAGAACGTTTGCTTATTGGGTTACTAAGTAATGGTCATGTATTATTAGAAGGTGTGCCAGGGCTAGCAAAAACACTGGCCATAAAATCGCTTGCGCAAACAATACAAGCGCAATATAGTCGTATACAATTTACGCCAGATTTGTTGCCTGCCGATGTGGTAGGTACGATGATATACAACCAAAGCAAAAATGAATTTTATGTTCGCAAAGGGCCTATTTTTTCAAATTTTATTTTGGCAGATGAAATAAACCGTGCGCCAGCAAAAGTACAAAGTGCGTTGCTAGAAGCAATGCAAGAGCGGCAGGTAACAATTGGCGATACCAGTTATAAATTACAAGAGCCATTTTTGGTATTGGCTACACAAAACCCAATAGAGCAAGAAGGTACTTACCCATTGCCCGAAGCACAGGTAGATAGGTTTATGCTTAAAGTAGTAATTGATTACCCTACAAAAGCAGATGAGCAAATGATTATAAGACAAAACACGCAAGCTATATCCGCTCCCATCATCAATGCTGTAGCATCTACACAAGAAATAATTAATGCTAAAGAGTTAGTGAGGCAAGTGTATGTAGATGAAAAAATTGAAAATTATATTCTAAATATTGTTTTTGCAACTCGATATCCCGACAAGTATAATCTTGCAAAATTAAAACCTTTAATAAGTTTTGGAGGTTCGCCAAGAGCAAGTATAAATTTAGCTTTGTCAGCCAAAGCATATGCATTTTTAAACAACAGAGGCTATGTAGTGCCAGATGATGTACGTAATGTTTGCAAAGATATTTTGAGGCATCGAATAGGACTTACGTATGAAGCTGAGGCGGAAAATATAAATGTAGAAAATATTATAGAAGAGATATTGCGGGTAGTGAGTGTACCGTAAATGCCCCTAAATTCCCCAAGGGGGGATTTTAAAACCCTTAAAGCCTATGAATTTTTTTAAAAAAATAGAAACTAAAAGTTCTGCTCCTTCGGGGGAAGTGGAGGGTGCTGCGGGTTTACTAAAAAAAGTTCGTGAACTTGAAATAAAAAGTAAAAAGATAACCACACATTTGTTTACAGGTGAGTACCACTCTGCGTTTAAGGGAAAAGGTATGAGTTTTAGAGAAGTGAAGGAATATAGCGCTGGTGATGATGTACGGTTTATAGATTGGAATGTAAGCGCACGTTTTAGCACAGCATTTACAAAAGTATTTGAAGAAGAAAGAGAGCTTACATTAATGTTATTAGTAGATACGAGTACCAGCAATTTATTTGGCACAGTAGGTAAGCGAAAAAAAGATTTAATAATAGAAATGGCAGCAGTACTTGCTTTTAGTGCGGTTACAAATAATGATAAAGTAGGGGTAATTTTTTTTAGTAATAAAATAGAAAAATACATCCCACCAAAAAAAGGAAAGGCACATACGCTTTTTATAGTGAGAGAATTATTAAGTATAAAACCAACCTCTAGCGGAACTGATATAGATATTGCCATAAAATATTTTAACAACACCACAAGGCAAAAAAGTATTGCATTTATATTGAGCGATTTTTTAGCAACTGGATATGAAAATGATTTGAAAGTAATTGGCAAAAAGCATGATGTAATAGGGCTAAAAGTGTACGACAAAATGGATATGCAATTGCCACAAGTTGGCTTATTGCAAGCAAAAGATGAAGAAACACAGCAAGTAAAATGGATAGATACTGATGATGAAATGGTGCGTAATAATTACCAGCAATATTTTTTTGAACAAACAAATATTTGCAAAAAATATTTTACAAAAGCAAGTGCCGAATTACTTCATGTAAAAACGGATGATGACTATGTAAAAATTTTACAAGAATTCTTTTTAAAACGAAAATAACATTGACAAGAATATCAATATATCGTATTGTTTTGTTGGGGGCTTTTTTATTATTTATAGAAAATAGTTTTGGGCAAGCCTTAAAAGTATTGGTAAATAAAAAAGACATTTTAATAGGTGAGCAAGTTTTAATGGAATTTTATGTACAACACAATAAAGGAGACGAAGTACAAATAACTATACCAGATTCTATTCCTCATTTTGATATCATAGAAAAAAAGAGTAAGGATACTTTGCTTGAAAATGGTATTGATGTAATACAACAAAAAATTATTTTTACTAGTTTTGATTCTGGCAAATGGGTTTTTCCGCCAATAAATTATAGCGTAAATAAAGTAGACGGTATTACAGAAAATATAGAAGTAAATGTAAACTATATTCCAATGGATATTGCCGCAGCGGCAAGAGACATAAAAACAGTATTAGAAGTAAATTATTTTAATTGGATGTGGGTGTGGATAGGGCTTGTTGTATTATTTATTTTAATAGTTAGTTTTTTAATTTATAAATACTTAAAGAAAAAGAAAGTAACTACCAACGTTTATGAAAAAGAAAATGCATTTGCTTTAGCTATAGTAGCATTACAAAAATTACAAAATGAAAACAACGAAAATACAATGCCTGTTAAGGAATATCATTCAAAACTAGGGGTTATATTTAAAGATTATTGTGGTAAAGTAGCTATGCAAAACTTTTTTCATCTTACCACAGCAGAGGTATTAAAAAAACTAAAAGTATATGAAATAAATATACAAACATCCACAGAAGCTACTGAGGCTTTGCAAACTGGTGATGCTACAAAATTTGCTAAGTACCACCCTACATTTATAGAGAATGAAGCGGCACTTAATTTTATAAAAAATACGATTACAGAGATAGAAAAATCACGTACTAAAAATATATAAATTTTGCTTTTCGATTATTTTTCAAATATTGAATTTTCTGAACCAGTATTTTTTGCATTACTATTAATATTGCCATTGCTTATAATTTGGTATATAAAAACTAATAGTAAAATATCAGCTTCTATTGGTTTTTCAAGCTTAATTGCCAAAGGGCTTGGCTCATGGAAAGTATATTTTAGACATTTGCCATTTATTTGTAGGATGCTAAGCATTGGTTTTATAATTATAGCAATTGCTAACCCACAAACAAAAAATGAAGAGCAAAATAGTGAAGGTGCGGGTATAGATATAATGCTTGCTATAGATGTAAGTGGCAGCATGACCGCACAAGATCTTTTACCCAATAGATTAGAAGCTGCAAAAAAAGTAGCCATTGATTTTGTAGATAAAAGAAAAACGGACAGGATGGGTATAGTAGTTTTTTCTGGCGAAAGTTTTACGCAATGCCCACTTACTACCGACCATAACGTATTGATAGCAGCCATACAAAATATAAGAAGTGGAATACTAGCTGATGGCACTGCAATTGGTGATGGGCTGGGCACTGCAGTAGATAGATTAAGAACCAGTAAAATAAAATCTAAAATAATAGTACTACTTACCGATGGTGAAAACAATGGTGGATTGGTAGACCCAAAAACAGCGAAAGAAATAGCAAAATCTTTTAATATAAAAGTTTATACCATTGGTGTAGGTACAGATGGCGAGGCAACGATACCTACGCAAGGCTTGCTGGGTGTAGAAATGCAAAAAATAAAAGTAAGTATAGATGAAAAACTGCTTACAGAAATAGCCAACGAAACTGGTGGAAAATATTTTAGAGCAAAAGACAATGAAGGACTTACAGGTATTTATGAAACAATAGATAAACTAGAAAAATCAAAAGTAGACGTTATAACAACTACTAAATTTACTCAAAAATTTTTACCGCTTGCATTAGCAGCTGCATTTTTTTTATTATTGGAGATATTATTGCGTTATTTGGTTTTTAGAAAATTTCCGTAACATAGAAATATACTAAACTGGCTTGCTTTAAGAAATATCCTGCCTTCGTTGGTGTGCCACCATACTCACACATGAGCGCCGAGGCTTGGTCTTCGACCAACCAACCCTGCATAATTGAGCAGCGGATGTAATAATTCAATATTTAATGAATCTCTTTGCCAAAAATTATACTGCCTATCTATTGCATTTACTGAGTAGGCACTTAATTTATCATCTTTTTCTAATTGTTTTTTAAATTCTTTTGAAGTACGCTTTATAAAACTATTTTGTATTTTTTTTATGCTGTTGTTGTTCTTTGATTGCCAAATAATGTGAATGTGGTTACTCATAATAACAAAACTATTTACAATAACTTTTTCCTCGTTTACTAAAAACTTAAGTGAATTTACAATGATAATTTTGTATATCTCTTCTTTTAATAAATGTTTCCATTCTTGTATAGTAGCCGTAAAAAATTGTGGACATTCTGTTGCATATTGTTGTTTCATTTGTTGAAAATAAAACATTTTATTTGTAGTTAATGGCTTTACAAAGTGGAATCGGCTGGTCGAAGACCAAGCCTCGGAGTGAGATAGTTATTGAGGTGGCACACCAACCGAGGTGGACACCAAATTTGCTAATAAAAGTATATTAGTTTATTTTTAAAAAGCCCCTCTACTCAATTGCTTACTTAATAAATACGACTCATTTCTTAGTAAAACTGAAGGCCTAAATTTACATACCCAAAAATTAAGCTCTACTACTTTGCTTGTAGCATCTGAGGGAGATTTTCTTAGTTCATCAAAATTAATGCATAAGTATTTTTTTTACCAAAAAAATAATTGAAAATTGTGCAATATTCTGTTATGTTTTTTCCGTATATACTTACACCTTTTCTAATTGCCTCCTCATTTTCAGATTCATTCTCAAAAATAATTTTATTTGCAAATGAATAAATGCCAGCTCCCCACCCACTATAAGAGTATTCTTCATATTTAAGTTGAGGAATATCATAATGCATTGGATCGTAGTGTAATGCTAATGGTGGCTTTTGGTTTGGAAATGCATAATGATTATCTTGAAGTATTTCAAAATAATAGTGGTCAGAACCAAAATCACTACTTCTCATACGTTTATAGCCAGATTTTATTATCAATCCAAAATAGTTTTTTAAATTATTCTTCTTGGAAAGCTCACGAAATGTATTCTCGGCCTCGTTGTAATCACTAAATCTCAATTCTCTATTAAATTGCCATTCATCAATGAACTTTAAATAGCTTTTTATATCTAATAAACCTATTGAGTCTAATTCTATAGTTAATTCTTGAATTGTATTGTTTTCTAAATTAATTTTTTTATCATTAAATAAGTCTGTATTTAAAGCAAAATATGATTTCTCACAGCCCTTAGATGAGGTAATAAATCTCATGCTTTCATATTTATCAAATCTATTCAAAAGAGGTTTTTTAGACTCTTTTATTATTGAAAGACTTGAATCATAGGTTTCCCCTGAACCTTTTAAATGAAATGAAATCGCAGTAACATCCTTGGTTAGTTTGAATCTATTTATTATTGACAGTAAAATATTTAGATTTTTCATAGGTCAAATATTAGAATAGGAAATTATCACAAGATAAAATTTCAAACTGAAAAATATAAAAAAATAAATTAATCAATTTTTTGTTAACTAAATGCCTTGTCATCTTTTAATCTTTTAATTTTTGAAAATCCGCCAATTACTTTTCAGAAGTTCCGAGTCTCATTTTGAATCCCCACTAAACATTCGCTACTATTTCTATCATACTAAAAGATAGTAAAGTTTCTATGCACATTATAGCCCTTATAAAAGTGAAAATAGGTTGTATAGTTAGCTGCCGCCTCGTTTCGTGTTTTCAAGTAACTATGTATTCTTATAACTATTATTAAAATTAATAACGAATAGAAATAGCCTTTGCAAGTTTAGCTCTAATTCTTTTAGGTATTCTGTTACTAAATGGCTTAGTAAGTTAAAAGTTTAAAAATTCAGTAAATTTCACTTCATCAAGGTTTTCAAATATTTCTATGCCAAGCGATTTTGTATCTTTAACATTTGAGAATAATAAATCATAAAGAGTGTCCATTTTTTATTTATTTTTTAGTAGCGTTTTTCAAATCGTTTCTTATCTCCGCCTTGATTCGTGTCTCACGAACCATATTTTTTATACCAGTAGGTTTCACCGCCTTCGTTGCTGTGCCACCATACTCACACATGAACGCTGAGGCTTGGTCATCGACCAGCCGACCCAGCACAATTTAGCACTTGCCCTTGTGTCTGCATATCTTGCTACTTTTCCAGTTTTAACTATACTGTCAACCATACGTAATGAATCAAAAATCCTAAAACAAATAATGCTTAATAAATCCAAAATAATCTACGCCTTTTTCATAAAACAATGCAGATGAATAATAATATTCCTCGGGCAGATTACAAAGACCTGCTTTTACAGGATTGTAATGTATATAATTTAATTTTTGATGTGTAATACCGCTCATAAAAGTTATTGTGAAAGTTGTACAATTTTTTCTTCTTGCTTTTTTAAATATCCAATAGGCTCTACAAAACTCCCCAATCCATTTTCTTTTAAAATATTTACTACTTCTTCTGTTTTATGTTTGTTTACAGCTACAAGTAAACCACCACTTGTTTGTGGGTCAGCTAGTATTGCCCACTGCTCTTCGGTAAGCGTTGCAATTTTATGCCCATAGCTATCACGGTTTCTTGTGGTGCCGCCTGGTACACTGCCTTGTGCAATATATTCAAAAATAGATGGTGTAATAACTGGTATAGCTGCAAAATTTATTACCGCACTCAAGCCGCTACCTTCCGCCATTTCTGTAAGGTGCCCTAGCAAGCCAAATCCCGTAACATCTGTCATTGAAGTTACGCAAGCCAATTTACCTAATGCTTCTCCTATTTTATTTAGCTGCATCATTTGGTTTGCTGCAAGGTCTTTATGTGCTACTTTTAAAATAGATTTTTTTTCTGCGGTAGTTAGTATGCCTACACCCAATGGCTTTGTAAGAAACAATATATCTCCTTCTTGTGCTTTGTTATTTTGTTTGATGTTTTCAATAGCCACCATACCATTTACAGCAAGCCCAAAAATAGGTTCAGGCGAATCTATACTATGCCCACCGGCTAGTGTAATACCTGCTTCGTTGCAAATACTTCTAGCCCCATCTATTACTTGCTGCGCTACTTCGGGTGCTAGTTTATTTATAGGCCAGCCGAGTATTGCTATTGCTAGCACTGGCTTTCCGCCCATTGCATATACATCGCTTATGGCATTTGCACTTGCTATTCGCCCAAAGTTAAATGCATCATCTACTATAGGCATAAAAAAATCTGTAGTAGAAATGAGTGCTGTGCCGTTGCCTAAATCTAACACAGCGGCATCATCTTTGCTATGGTTACCTACCAATAATTTATCATTATCTGGCATAGCAATATTGCCTTTAAGAATTGTATCTAATACCTGTGGAGATATTTTGCAACCACAGCCAGCGCCGTGGGAGTATTGGGTAAGTTTTATTTGTTCCATATTTAATTATCCGAGTATAATACAGTTATTTTATATAAATTTTTTTAATAGATTACAATTCTCTTTTGCATCTACCCCCTCCCCCACAACAGTCTCTACCAACTCATTCACATTATCTCTATTATACAACCCTTTTAAGTAATGTTTGTCATAGTAAGTAAGCAGTATTCTAAAACTTTCTTTAAAATTATTTTCTAGTAAAAAATTAATAGCATTTTTTGTTTCTAGCCCGCCCAATCTTTTTTGTATGCGCATAATGGCTGTTACTATTTCATCTTTTTTATGTACGCCATATTCTTCAGTTAAATAATTTAATCGTTCTTCAAAAGGTATGTCAAAGAAGTACACTTTGCTTCTGCGCATTCTCGTCCACACGGGCAAAGGGACTTGTAGGTTTCCTATACGGTTGCTTTCATCTTCGAGCCAAATGCAGTTGGTAGTTGGCGGAGGGCATTTGGCAGGAGACTCTTCCGAAATTAAAAATTCATTTTCTAACTCATAGTTTTTACCGTCAGTTATTTTTATTTCGTTAGTAATTCCTTGTAAGTCACCCGTAGTTTCTCGTCCGTCATCCGCTGTCTGAGGTTCGTTTTCTGGCTTATTACTCTTATCTTCTAACTCCTCCGCTAGTAAATTTTCAAACATTTCTTGCGAAGGTTGAGGCAGCTGCCCCATAGCACCTAATGCAGAACCTTTGTGGTTTGCAAGTCCTTCTAAGTCTATTGTAAGTTGGTGTTGGCTTTTAAGTTCATGCAGTATTAATGTTTTTCCGCTGCCTGTAAAGCCACCAATTATTTTAAAATAATATTGCTTTTCAAATTGTTGTAGCACCCAATTTCTATATGCTTTGTAGCCACCTACAAGTGTGTATACTTTAAACCCATACAAATCTAACAACCAAGCTACGCCTGCACTACGCATACCGCCTCTCCAGCAGTGTAACAGCACGCAATTAGTGATGGGCAGTGGGCATTCATCTTTTGTTTGCATATCATTTTTTGCAAACTGTAAATTGCTTTTTGCCTTTTGCTTTTTGCCTTGTGCATTTTGCCAACCGCCAACTGCCAACTTCTCTTCCACATCTTCCACAATCGCCTTCATCTTTACCCCAAAAAAATCTAAGCCTAGCTTTATTGCAATTTGTTTGCTTTGTTGTTTGTAAGCAGTACCTATTATTTTTCTTTGTTCGTCATCAAATAACGGAAGGTTTTTTGCTACGGGTATATGTGCTTGAGCGAATTCGCTTGGGCTGCGTACATCTAATACCAAGTTGGTTTTTGCAAGCTGTAAAAATTCTTCAATTGTAACTTTTGTAATAGCCATTTGTATTGTAAAAATACGATTGTTATTGTTGTAGTGAAACAGATTTTTGTGATAATGTAAGTGAGCTAAGAAAAAAGGAAAAGTGGAAAGATTGAAACCTAATGCTCTAACTGACTAAAATTCTTAACTCAATTGCATTTATTACTTTTGCTATATGTTCAAAATATTTAAGCAACTGCTGCCACTTTTTGTAGTGCAATTTTTTACTTGGCTTGGTTTATTTTCTTTGTGGATATATGCCACACCAGTAGTAACAAGATATATATTTAAAACTACCGATGGCGAAAGTGTAGCTTTTGAAAATGGTACTACATGGGTAGGTATTTGTTTTGCATTTTACAGTTTGCTTGCAGCTTTGTTAGCATTTTGGTTGCCAAAATTATTACATTATATTACTAAAGAAAAACTGCACGCTGCTGCATTGTTTGCTGGGGGCATTGGCTTATCGCTTTTTTATTTTATAACCAACCAATATTTATTATTACTTTCTTTTACGTTTATTGGTATAGCTTGGAGCAGCATTTCTACCATTCCTTATAGCATTATTAGTAGTTTAGCGCCATCCCATAAAATGCCTACATACTTTGCTGTTTTTAATTTTTCTGTTGTAATACCACAGATAACAGCTGCATTTTTACTAAGCTATTTAAACAAAGCTTTTTTTAGTGGAGAAACAGTATTGGTAATACTCTCTGGTGGTATAAGTATGTTTATTGCAAGTATTGTTATGTTTGTGTTGCCTATTAAAAAAATAGATTATACCTAAAAATAAAATTGATAATGATTCGTACATTTTGGATTAATTAAACTTTTGCAATAAATACATTCTTTATTACACTTCAAATAATTTTATCTACACGTTTCAGTTTTGCATTCTCCACAAAAAATCACTTTTTCTTTCTGCTCTTCAAGTTGCCAAATTTCGTTTTCTTTTTATTTATTTTAATTATGGCAATTTATACATGCATAAATTTATTACAACATTTATGTTTAACCCCAAATTTTGCATTAGAGATTTTAAAATAGTGTTGTCCGAGATAAATTAAAAATAAGGG
>JANXOQ010000460.1 GCA_025357775.1 Ferruginibacter sp.
GTACTCTTATATAGCACTTTGTATGATACGGCTATTAAAGCACAGTACAGTGCAGACTCTTTGGATTGTGCTGGTGCATGTGGCAGTTTAAATCCACAACTTACTACATTAAAAAGCCTTCGTAGAACCATGCTATCAGATATGATGCCATTTACAGGGCAGTACGCTATCAGATTAGATTCTATGAGTGTATCAGGTACTATAGGGCCAGATTCTTCAAGGTTAGAAGCTAAGTATAATATATTTTCTAAGAAATACAATACTATTACAAGAGTACCATATTTTCGTTTACCAATTGCAGAAACAGGCGTATTATCTGATTATTTTTCTGATGTAAATGTTGTAGATGCATTGGTAGAACCACTTGGAGATAGGCATATTATTTTAGATACCATTAGCCCACCAGTATTTACCTCTTTAGCGTCTATTACATGGCCAAGCAGTTTAATTTATTACCACCCAGAATTTAGTAAACTAAAATTTGCAGAACAGAATTTACAATCTTCTTATGATTGGCTGGATAATGTGCAGGAAACGGATAAATACAGTGTGGCTTTTTCCAAAGGATTCACAAACCCATTAAATGCAGGTGGTACAAATGTATTAAATGCAGATCCATTTTTTAATATTGCTGCTAATGCTGGCTTAAAAACTACCATGAGCAATAAAATAAATATTGGTATAGATGGCTCAGGTACGGCGGGCAACTACCCTTCTATATGGCAGATAGCCAATAGTATGGTAATGTGTACTGGAGCAAACAATGGAAACAATACGGTATGTAGCAATAGCAAAACACAGCTAGACCCCTCCATTACAACAGATTCGTTAAAGAACTTTGTATGGGAACAATTTCGGTCTATGTATTTAAGCTACAGAAATGAATTGGTTTTAAACTATATTGATAACAATGCACAAAACGCACTTAGTGCGCCTGATAAAAATGCTCTTATTGCCAATGGCAAACAAATCGTTTTTGCGAACCAGCAAAACCTAGCCGTACAAAGTGGATTAAGCGGAACAATATGGACAAATATTACCCAAGTACCACCTGATACTACAGGATTAACCGCAGCAGGCGGTGCTGCTACACCTGCCATAAACAAATGCGAAGCCCAGCGACCAGCTTGGAAAGCTAGGCTAAAGCAATGCGAACAATTTAAAACCATTTTAAGCAATGCTACCAATGCTGATACGGTAAGGGTAAA
>JANXOQ010000479.1 GCA_025357775.1 Ferruginibacter sp.
AAAAGTAAATATCATTGTTGAGTAGAACCATTTATTAAACAAATAAAAATGAAAACATTACAATTATACTTATTCTTTTTTATGCTTAGCAGCACCACATTTGCACAAAAGCCAAATCAGGATACCACAAAACCTTTTAATGCAGATGAATGGGCAGCTGATTATATGGATACCACAAAATCGTTTAAAAAAGAGGGTACTACTACACTTACTAAAAAAGAAAGGGAAGAAGTATTACTTGATTTAATGCGTCAATTTGATGAATCGGATAAGGGATATTGGGGTGGTAATGTAAAAAAATATGGAAACCCAATTGCTGACTCATTGGGGCTTTGGCTAAATAAACTAAAAACAAACAATTTTTTAGGGATAGATAAACCCAATGCTACACCAATATTGGGAGCAGATAAAATGGATTTTTATAAAAATAATCTTGGGCGTCAGCCTTTTACAGATGGAGAAGCCATAAGACTAGAGTATTATGTAACTAATAAAAATTGGAAAAATATTTATAAAGAAATTAAAAAGGCATTTGCAATTTTTATCAAAGATCCATCTTTTAAACTCAGCTATGATAATGAAACTTATGGTGAAATTTTCAAAAATAATCTTTATGTATTTTATTACAATCTGTATAAAGAAGAAAATGGGTTTGCAGGTACTAAATTGATTTTGCTAATCCAAAATCCAATTTTCCCTAAAATATTAATGTTGGATGAGACGAATAAAAATAATATTTCTACCACCATAAAAGATACTGATAAGCCACAAATTTGGGAAGTACGAGGGTACAATAATGGTGAATGGTATCAACGGTACAATGGCATATTTAAAGATGGAATTTTAGTAAATGGTTCTAAAACGTTTAAAGGATATGGAAATTTTTATGATGGCACTTGGTATAGCCCGTATTGGTTAGAAAAAGATTGGGTAAATGTACCAGTCTTTTTTTATCCTGCAAACAGTAAAGATACCGTGTTGGGATCTTTTAATGATTGGGATATGAATAAATTTGATGTAAATACTAGATATGATAGCAAACAAAAAAATGAACTATACAAACCCGAAGCTCCTAAATGGGTTACTGAAGTATTTGCTAATTTAGATCAAAATGATAACCGAAAGCAACATGAAAATATTGCGAAAAATGTTATTAGAAAAACAGATGAAAAACATCTTGCTATGCAGCAAAATGAAAAGGAATTTGCTATTATTAAAAATATGCAACAAAATTTATTTTTACTAATTGGTACTGCTGCACTTGGTTTTAAAAATTATAAAATGAGCTTTAAAGCTAAAGATGAAACATCTGTTTTTTATGTTTCAAAGCCCAATCCTGCAATGCTAAGCAACGAAGAGGTGATAGAAGAAATAGGTTCAAAAAAAAATTATACAGTTATATACAGAACAAAAGAAAATATTGATTTAAGTATGAAGGCTTTTATGGCATTGCCATCCGTTAACAAATCGAGTAGCAAACTTACTATAGAGCAAGAAAATAATTCAAATGCTACAGAAGTACAGCG
>JANXOQ010000023.1 GCA_025357775.1 Ferruginibacter sp.
AAAATATTCTTTCTCAAAGTAATTTTGGTTTAAAATTTACTACCAAGATATAAAATTATTAAAACAAATAACTATAAACAATCTAAAAATAAAGTGCTACTAGTTTTATACCTTTGCGTTATGCAAATTTTAGACGGAAAAACAGTAGCTGCAGCTGCAAAAGAACAAATAAAAGCTCGTACAATTTTACATAAAAATAACATTGGCATTACCCCACATTTAGCAGCAATACTAATTGGCAATAATGGTGCAAGTGAAACTTATGTGGCTAGTAAAATAAAAAATTGTGAAGAGGTGGGTTTTAAAAGTACGCTTATTCGGTTTGAATTAAATGTATCAGAAAGTAACTTGGTGGAAGCCATTAAAAAATTAAATGAAGATGCAAGCGTACACGGTATTTTAGTGCAATTACCACTGCCAAAACATATAGATGAAGCAAATATTATTAACTGCATAAACCCTGCAAAAGATGTAGATGGTTTTCACCCAATAAGCGTAGGCAAATTGGTACAAGGGCTTGATACATTTGTACCCGCAACACCATTGGGAGTAATGATGATGCTTAAATATTACAATATAGAAACAGTTGGTAAAAATGCAGTGGTAATAGGGCGTAGCAATATTGTAGGTAGACCAATGAGTATTTTACTTAGTGCTAATACTAACCCTGGTAATTGTACAGTAACACTTTGCCATAGTCGCACACAAAATTTAGAAAAAATATGTGCCGAAGCAGATATAATTGTAGCTGCACTTGGCATACCTAATTTCTTAAAAGTAAATATGGTAAAAGAAGGGGCAGTTGTTATAGATGTAGGTATAACAAGGGTTGTAGACGAAAAAAAGAAAAGCGGATTTGCAATAAAAGGAGATGTAGATTTTGAAAATGTGGCTGCGAAATGTAGCTTTATTACACCTGTGCCTGGTGGCGTAGGATTGATGACAATTGCTGCTTTGTTGGAAAACACTTTGAAGGCTGCTGGGGCGGAGTAACAATTTTTCATGGCTAATTTTTTAGAAATAAAAAAGAAATTGATTTAAAATAAAGAATTTATAAAGTTTATACATGCTACAGTTACCAGTAATGGAACATTTTTATACAATACAAGGTGAAGGTTTTCATCAAGGGCGTGCTGCTTATTTTATACGGTTAGGCGGCTGCGATGTGGGCTGTGTGTGGTGCGATGTAAAAGATAGTTGGGATGCTACAAAACACCCACTGGTTGCAATAGAAACTTTAGTAAAAGAAGTAAAACATACGCCAGCAAAACTTGTAGTGATTACTGGCGGTGAGCCATTGATGCATAATTTAGATGCCCTTACTAAAGCATTACAACTAGAAGGTTTAGAAACAAATATTGAAACTTCTGGCTCCTCTCCCATATCTGGCTCATGGGATTGGATTTGTTTATCTCCTAAAAAATTTAAAGCACCTTTAATAGCAGTTGTACCACATGCACACGAATTAAAAATTGTAGTATTTAACAAAAGCGATTTTGCTTGGGCAGAAGAATATGCTGCACAAGTTTCACCAGCTTGCAAGCTTTACTTACAACCAGAGTGGAGCAAGGCTACTGAGATTACGCCACTAATTGTGGACTACATTAAAGCAAACCCAAAATGGGAATTAAGTTTGCAATTACACAAATACATTAACGTACCATAAAAATATTTACAATCTTTTTTTTCTTGCAAAACTTATTTTTAAACAATGAAAACAACTACACTTGCTGCAATAATATTTGCAATTGCAATATTTATTTATTCATGCTCACCAAGCAATGCATTTAAAAAAGACAAAGCACAATTTGATGCCTCAGCAGTTATTACAAAATATAAAGCTGTTGGTGATTTAAACGATTCTTACTTTACCATAAAAGAAAATAATTATTTTGAATTTTATATGCAGCTATTTGATAGTGTAAAAAACACCTCTTATCCTGGTAAGTATACAAAAAATGGGGATACATTGTTTCTTAATTTTTACCAAAAAGGAGCAGAAATTTTTCTCGGAAATAAAGCCCTCATCAATGAAAATAAAAAAGAAATTGTTTTCTTCGATAAATTGTTGGGTGTAAAACGGAAGCTTATTTTTAATTAATATTTTTTTTAATCTGCAAATGTTATCATTTGCACATTCTATAATATACACACTATTTCACTTCCTGCATATCTACCAAACGCTTATAAAAACCTTCTTGTGCTATTAATCCATTATGTGTACCACGCTCTACAATTTCGCCTTTTTTAAGCACCAATATTTCGTCTGCATGTTTAATGGTACTAAGCCTATGTGCTATTACAACTGAGGTTCTATTCTCCATCAAATTATTAATAGCATCTTGCACCAAGCGTTCGCTTTCGGTATCTAACGATGAAGTAGCTTCGTCTAAAATAAGTATGGGAGGGTTTTTTAAAACTGCTCTAGCAATGGTTAAACGCTGTCTTTCTCCACCACTTAATTTACTACCTCTATCGCCAATATTTGTATCGTAGCCTTGGTCTTTTTTCTCAATAAATAAATGTGCGTTAGCAATTTTTGCTGCATCAATTATTTCTTCTCTACTACAATTCTCCATACCAAGTGCTATATTATTTGCTATGCTATCATTAAACAAAATTGGCTCTTGGGTTACTATACTCATAAGGCTACGCAAAGAAAACAATGAGTAGTCTTTTATGCTAACTCCATCCACTAATATTTCTCCGCCACTTGCATCATGAAAGCGTGGTATCAAATCAGCTAGTGTAGATTTACCTGCGCCACTACTACCAACTAGTGCAACCGTTTTTCCTTTTTCTATTTTAAAACTTATATTTTTTAAAATGGCAGCATTATCGTAATAAAAACTCACATTTTTAAATTCTATATTTTCTTTAAATGCAGTTATTTTTTTACCATCAGGATTTTCATTTACCGTATTTGGTGCATTCAATACTTCTTGTATTCTTTCTATAGCTGCTGTGCCTCTTTGTAAATTACTAAATGCCCCAGATATACTTTTTGCTGGGTCAATTATACCAAAAAACATAGCCATGTAACCTAAAAAAACTGAACCCGTCATGTACGAATTACCTTCTAAAAAAATTTGTCTGCCACCCCACCACAAAATAAATGTAAACATTGTTACACCAAGCACTTCGCTCATTGGGCTTGCAAGGCTTTGCCTGTAGCCAATTTTGTTATTCATTTTCAACAAAAAATAACTGTTATCAGAAAATTTTTTGCGTATTGATTTTTCAACATTAAATGCTTTAATAACCCTTAGCCCAGTGAGTGTTTCATCCAATATAGAAATGGACTCCCCACTTTTTTGAGCAATTATACCAGAAGGTTTTTTTAAAGACCGCCCTACCCTACCTATTAGAAAACCCATCAATGGTATAAATAATAAAATAATGAAAGTTAGCTCTGCATTTATAGTAAACAGTACTATTAAATTTACAATAATTGTGAGAGGGTCTTTTACCCAGCCCTCTAATGCCCCAAGCACAGAGCCTTCTACTTGCCCCACATCGCCTGTCATTCTCTGCATCAAATCTCCTTTGCGCTGCTCAGTAAAATACCCAATTGGTAAGCTCAATACTTTATTAAAAATATCTACTCTAAACCTGGTAGATACTTTATTTTTGACTGGCATCAATGAACGATTGGCTAGGTATAAAAATAAATTTTTTAAAACAACACATGTAATTATTAAAATACAAACTGTTGTAAGTACTTGTAATTTCTCACCAGCTCCTACCCAATCTGTTACACTTTGTTTTATTCCTCCAAAAAAAGATGGCTTAAAAGCGCTTGTAGATGTAGATGCATTTTGCTTACCTAAAAATAATACTTCTAAAAAAGGAAACATCATAAAAAGAGATGCAACTCCGAAAAATATTGAAAGTATGGTACAAATTATATAAGAAAATAATGACAGTTTGTAATCCTTTAAATACGCAAAAACGAGAGAATATTTCTTCATTGTATAAATAACGTTCAATAATCAGCAAAGTAACTAATTTTACAGTTATTAAAAGAGTAAAATTATGTTAGAAGGTAAAAGACAAAAGCAAGTAGCTACAGTAATAGAAAAAGATTTAAACGAAATATTTCAAAGAAAAGGGCTTACAATGATTGATGGCGGCATGGTTTCTATAGCAGCTGTAAAAATTACTCCCGATTTATTTGATGCAAGGATATACTTGAGCATGTTTCAGGTAAAAGATTCTGTGGGTGCTTTAAATAAAATACAAGAGCAAGCTTGGGAAATAAAAAAAGAATTAACCGCTAGGGTACGTCATCAGCTAAGGAGCATGCCACAACTTACTTTTTATATTGATGATACACTTGATTATGTAGATAAAATGGAAGTGCTTTTTAAAGAAATAAAAGAGCAAGAACCCAGCCATAGCCCCCTAAAACCCATAGCCCCCTCTATCTCTCCAGAAGGGGGAGGAAACCTCGAAGACCGATTAGAAGATTGATTTTGTAATATGTTGAACCATATTGCAAACTTATAAAAATAGCAAAATAAATTTTGAGCTTTCAACTTTGAAGTTTCAACAACCTTTAACCTTTCACCATTGTACCTCTCCTTTGCTTGGCGATATTTTAGGGCAAAAAAATCTGCAAATGCCATCAATATTATTGCATGGCTTAGTGTTGTAATTATTGCCATTGCTACTTGCGCACAAATTTTAGTATTGAGCGTTTTTAATGGTTTTGAAGATTTGGTTAAATCGTTGTACTCTTCATTTTACAGCGATATAAAAATTACACCTACTAGTGGAAAAACATTTTTGCTAACTCCAACACAAATAAATAATATTAATAAACAGCCGTATATATTTGGCTCTTCATTAATAGCAGAAGAAAAAGCATTGCTTAAAAATGAAGACTCCCAAACTGTACCTACATTAAAAGGAGTAGATGAAAACTATAAAAACATTAGTGGCATTTTACCAAAAATAACCAATGGTACTTTTGATATTGGTGATGCAGATAATCCAAAATTGGTTTTAGGTTACGGTGTGCAAAGCAAAGCTTCCATAAGAGTTAGTGAAGCTTTGCCGTCTTCCATTGTTACCATCATTCTTCCCAAAAAAACTACTACCAATAATATTGAAGATGCTATGAGCGAAGGAAATGCAATGCCTATGGGTGTTTTTAGCATACAACAAGAAATAGATGATAGATATGCTATTACCAATTTAGCTTTTGTAAAACAACAAATCGGGTTTGGGGCAGATGAATTTTCTGCTATGGAAATAAAACTAATACCCAATGCAAATGATGATGAAGCAAAAGTAAAGATAGCGGCAATGCTGGGTAAAGAATATACTGTACAAAGTAGGTATGAGCAAAATGCAAATTTATATAGTACAATGCGTTTAGAAAAATGGGCTATTTATTTAGTGCTTACACTTATTTTAATTATAGCTGCATTTAACATTGTAAGTGCACTTACTATGTTAGTATTGGAAAAACAACAGGATATAAATATTCTTCGTAGTATGGGTGAAACAAGATTTGGCATACAAAAAATATTTTTAGCAGAGGGGTTATTATTGGGTATTGTTGGTAGTATTTTTGGTATTATTTTAGCAATTATTATTGGCATTTTACAATTAAAATTTCATTTAATAAAACTAAACGGCGGGTCTTTTTTAATT
>JANXOQ010000056.1 GCA_025357775.1 Ferruginibacter sp.
AAAAGAGCAGCCATAGAACCAAATATTGGTCATATAAAAAGTGATCATAGAATGAACAGAAATTTTTTAAAGAGAAAAGTAGGAGATGATATTAATTTAATGCTTGCTGCCGCAGCTTTAAATTTTAAACGAGTCATGAACCTCTGGAAGAAAGAGGCAAAACACAGTTGGCAACTTATCAATAATTTTATTGTAAATATTTATTTGGAGTTTTATGTGCAAAAATTAAAAAGTATTTTTTGAGGACTAGGTACTTAAAATATCTAGTCCACTAAAACCAAGGCAATGGTATGATAGTCTTTTCTCATTTATTGAAAATACAAAATTACCACTTAGTATTACTTAGTAGTTCTACTGCAAAATTTTGGTTTAACAGGTTTCGCTTATATTAAAGTCTTATTTTTTGAAATACACAATATGTTGCAGAGCAAATTATAGTTACCTCATTATTCAAAAATAATTTTCTCATTTACCACATTGCCTGCATAGCGTATATTTAAAATATACAAAGTGCGTACATCAAAATGTTGTGGTACTTTAAATGTGAATACTCTGTTACCACGTGGGTTTACTTGATTATAGTATAATTTTTCTCCCAAAGTACCAATAATGGTGATGGTTACATCTTCATTTACTGCCGTAAAAAATTCAATATTTATTGTATAATTTGTAACGGGGTTTGGATAAACACTTAATCCTTGTTTGGTTATATTTTTAAGTATTGCCACTTTAGAATAAGACAGTTCTCCTTGTTTTGAAATTGCTTTGATACGGTAATACACTTCGCTAGCATTTATACGATTATCTTTAAAAGTATAGCGCTCCTTACTATTACTTGAAACATTTGGTTTTGTTATTACAGTCAAAAAATTTGTACCATTTGTAGAACGCTCTACTATAAACCTATCATAACTGTCATTTTCAAATACTTCAAAATCAAGTACAGCATAATCGTTTTCCCATCTTGCTAATAACTCAGTACCCGTTATTGGCAAAACTGCGGCATTAAAAATACCAATTGTATTAAATGTACCTCCTAATATTGCTTGTGTTTCAGCTGCCGTCATACACATCCACTTTTGCATAAGAGTACTATAAAGCTGCCTAAAATCATACTGCATTGGCACTTGTGTATTACCATTTGTAACGGCTGGTATTATAGGAGATGTACCAATTATACCGCTTTGTACTGCATCCCCAAAGAAAATAATTGGTGCGCCAGAGCCATGGTCAGTTCCATCACTTGCATTACTTATTACCCTTCTACCAAATTCACTAAAGGTCATACCCGTTACTTTGTTAGATTTACCCATTAAAGTAATATCATTTTGAAAAGCTGCTATTGCAACGGATAGTTTAGATAAATTAGTTGCGTGATTACCAGTTGTATGATCTGAAGGTACTACCTGATTTTCGTGGGTATCGTAACCGGCATCACTTTGATTTACTATGTACACAGGTGTAGTAAGCCCGCCACCAATAAGCCTTGCAACTACTTTTAGCTGCGCAGCCAAATTATTAGAAGTAGTTGGGTACATTGTTGATAATGTATTTTGTGCATTATAAGCTGTAGAAATTTTGCTTGCATACACGTTACTTTGGTCTCTCATTTGTCGCATAAATGTAAGTTCTGTACCGTAGTCACTTATTGGTGCAGGGTCTTGAATATTTGAAGCTACATTTATAAGTGAGGTAGGGTTTGGCGCATTATACCCAAAGTTTACATCGGTACCAAGCAGTGATAATGGTAATGAACCACCAATTTGTATAGACATTGGGTCTGGGTTGGTAGCATTAGGAAAACCAGTAGGGTAGTTTGGAAAAGTTGTTTCTAACTGACGACCCACCCAGCCAGTAGTTGCACTTGGGTTGGTAGTGCCAGAAAACCAAATATTTTGTGCAAAGAAATGACTAAAATTTGGATTTGGATATGTAACGCCTTGTACTATATTGATTTTACCATCTACAAACATATTTTTTATGCCTGTCATGCTGGGATGTAAGGCAGTAGTAGGAGTTAGTGTAGTAGCAGCAAGCGAGGCTTGAGGTAAAATTACATCAGGCCTTGCAGCGGTAAGGTTAGTGTATTGGTCAATTGGAATAATCATATTTAAACCATCATTTCCTCCATTCATTTGTATAATTACTAATACTTTACCACAGCTAGCATTTGAAGTTGCAAGTGCATGCAAAAAAGGACTTAGCATTCCATCTTCTGCAAATACTGGTATACCAGTAAGCATAATTGGCACTGAAAGCAATGCACTATTTCCTAAGAATTTTCTACGATTCATAAAATTATTGTTTAGGGTGGTATTACATTAATTGAAATTCTGCTAGTTGTAAAAGTGCAGTCATCAGCCCTTTTAGCTTTGTATTTACATAGCCAGTATTAGTAGCATTTGGATTTGCAATATATGTATTCCAAAGGTTTGACCAATAGGCATCCGTTACCTGCCCAGCTAATAACTCTTGTACTTTTACCTGTGTTTTATAAGCAACCGGTATGTCTACCGCAAATAAATGCTTTATTACTTCGTTTATCAATACATTTGGATCACTCATATTTACAGCAGGCATTACACCTACAGCACTTTGAAATTGTTTTACAAACGCAATAAGGTCTATTTTTAAATTTAAACCAGACTCATAAGGAGTATAACCATTTAAAAGTGATGTTATTAAAGTAGCTCTTTTCTGTATACTTTCAGAGTTTATCCAATTTTGATAGTAGGTAGGCTCTTGGTAATATGCCTTCCAACCAGCAACATTTGGTGGGTTGCCAAATCCTTGCCCTAAGCTATCATTAGAAAATTCTTGTAAAAACCTCCAAACAAAATATTGTTTATCTAAACCAGCAGAAGTATTGGAATTTATATTTAAACTTCTAACCATACCAGCAATAAAATCAATTGGGCTTTTTATCATTACACCTTTATTGGCAGCATCAAAAAAATGTTCACTTTTAAAAAGTGTTTTTACTACAGGTTCCATTTCCCAATTATTACTAACAAGTAATGCTGCAAGAGGCACTATAACATTTGTTTCTACATTGCTGTCAATATCATAATACACAAAAAAGCGGTAAAGCCTTCTACAAATATATTTTGCAATGGCAGTAGCTTGTTGGGTAAATAACATATTAAAGAAAATATCAAATTCATTAGCACCAGCAGCCCCAACTTGATTATTGATAACAGTATTGCCAAAAAAAGAAGAGAATGTTTTATTTGTTTGATTGTGTCTACTACTATTAAAACCTGGTGCAAAAGGGTATGTACCTATAAAGCTTGGTACACGCCAGCCAGATAATACCTTTGATGCAGCAATAATATCTGGCTCAGTATAATTTTGTGTAGGCACTTTACCCATTGTAAATAATTCCATTAGCTCTCTTGCAAAATTTTCATTTGGTGCTGCTGCTGTGCTATATTGATTGCTTAGATAAACCAACATTGCAGGTGTTTTTGCAATGGCTTTTATTAGTGTTTTAAAATTTCCAAGGCAATTTGTTCTTAGCAATTTCATATAATCGCTTATAAAAGTGCCACAGTTTTGCTCAGAATTTTCTAAAGACTCGAAACCAATGGGTATAAAATGATACCAAAATTGTTGCATTTTTTCTCTAATACTGGTAGCATCATTTATACAAACGCCCCATTGCCAAAATTCTAAACTAGTTCTTCTAGAAAAATGTGGTCCAAATGGAGGGTAACCAATTATGTTAGTTGTTGTCCAGTCTGCACCTTGTGGCACTCCGCCAGTTACGTACGGGTTATATATTGTACCATCACCATCACCAGTACCAAGGGTATCAGGGTAGTTAACGGTATTGTAATACAAAGGAGTAGGGGTAGGAGATATTGGGGTAGCAGTAAAATTAAACATAGCATCTACAGCTGCTGATGGTGTCAGTGCAAGTAATGCTGTTACATCAGTTTTTTTTACACCAAAACTTGCTCTTCGTAGTAATTGGGTAGCTTCCCAAATTGTCCAAGCCCCTGTATATGGGGCTAGCCCACTATTTACGGTGCCTACACGTGCAGCAAAACTACCATCTATATTTGGCACACCCATTTGAGTGCTATATTGTCGAATACCTAAGTTTTTTCTTGAATACTTTTCAAACAAAGGATCTGTTTGTTCATTTACTGCATCTACATTTTCAACTACATCAGATTTCTTTATCCCCATCATTTTTTTAAAGAAATCTTTACGTTGCAAAAGTTGGTCTCCCATAAAAAAATTAATTTGGGTTGTAAAAATATTTGTTTGAGCAATTAAAATCTTAATGTAATATAAAACTTTTTGCTCAAAAGGTTATTAAAGTATAATAAATAATTATGCCAAAATTATTATTATAAAATAAGTATTGGAATTTGGGAATAAGTTTCTAAATATTTAAATAAATGGTTAACTGTTTTTAAACAATTAACCATTATAAACGATTGTTTTATAAAATTCTTTCTTCTTTTCTCTTTATTAGTTGGTATTCGCAATAATCAATTTCTTTTGGATGGTAGTAGCAACAAACGATATGAATATTTTTAAAACTATTGTTTATAGATTTTACTCAAAGACTAATTTCTCATTTACAACAGTACTTCCAAATTCTACTTTCATAACATATAAGGTATGAACATTAAAATAATCAGGCACTTTAAAAGTTATTACTTTATTGCCATGAGGGTTTATTTGATTGTAAAACAGTTTTTCTCCATTTGTACCAATAATGGTTATTGATACATTTTCATAAAGTGGTTTTACAAATTCAATATTTATAGTAAAGTTTATAACAGGGTTCGGATAAACCCTAATTGATTGTTCAGCCATATTTATAAGCCTTATGATATTTGAAAAAATTGGTGCTACACCAACTTTAGAAATACCTTTTATTCTATAAAAAACATCATTTGCCCTTATCCTATCTTCTTTGTAATTGTATACCTCTTGGTCTATACTACTAATATTTGTAATTGTTTTTACAGCATTAAATACTATTCCATTTGTAGAACGCTCTATAACAAAAGAATCATAGCTGTAATTTTGAGCTACTTCAAAATGTAGCTTTGCAAAATTCCCATCCCAGTTGGCAGAAAGTTCTACACCAGTTATAGGCAATATGCCTGTATTAAAAACAGGTACAGTATTATACACACCATTTAATATTGTTTGAGATTGGGTATTTGACATGCAAAACCACTGCTTCATTACAGTAGCATATATCTGTCTGTAATCGTATTGCATGGGCACTTGGGTATTTCCATCTGGGTTTAAAGGTAATATTGGCGATGTACCTATTACACCTGAATTTACTTTTGTTCCAAAAAATATTATAGGAGCTCCGCTTCCATGGTCAGTGCCTTTACTACTATTTTGTATTACCCTTCTACCAAACTCACTATAAGTCATACCAGCTACTTTATCTGCCTTACCCATTAGTGTAATATCATTCATAAAACCTGCAATAGAATCAGACAATATTTTTAAAATATTTGCATGGTAACCTGTAGCTGTATTGCCCGCTACTACTTGGTTTTCGTGGGTATCAAAACCAAAGCCATGGTTTACAATATATACCGATGTATTTAAACCACCACCAATAAGCCTTGCAACAATTTTAAGTTGGTTGGCTAGGTAATCATTGTTGTAATCGCCATTAGTACCATATTGAGTAGATAGTGTTTGTTGTGCATTATATGCTGCAGATATTCTTGCAGTATAAGCATTGCTTTGGTCTTTCATTAGTCTTAAAAAAGTAAGCTCAGTACCATAATCACTTACTGGAGCCGCCGCAGGTGATGCTGTAGCTACACTTACCAAATAATCTGGGTTTGGCACATTGTATGCCATATTAATATTAGGCCCTTGTAATGATAAGGGCAGTGTGCCACCAATTTGTATTGCTATAGGGTCTGGCTCTGAGGCATTTGGATAACCATTTGGAAAGCCAGGATAAGAGGTATCAAGTTGCCTGCCAAGCCAGCCTGTATTGCCTGTGGGGTTTGTATTGGTACCACTAAACCAAATATCTTGCGCTTGAAAATGACTAAAATTTGGATTGGGATATGATACAGCTTGTACAATGCTTACTTTACCTTCATTATATAAATTTTTAAGAGAACCCATACCAGGATTTAGTCCAGTAGTTGTGTTTCCATTAAGTGTTAATACTTGGTTTGATGGTATCAAAATATCTGGTCTTGCAACCGCTAATTCAGCACCTCTATCAAAGGGTATTACCATATTAAGCCCATCGTTGCCACCATTTAACTGAATAATTACTAAAACCTTACCACAGTTTGCAGCAGTTTGTGTTAGTGATTGTAGCAATGGATGCAATGCGCCATCACCAGCAAATACTGGTATACCTTGTAGCATTAATGGAACGGTTAATAAAGCAGAATTACCTAAAAATTTTCTACGATTCATAATATTTAAATTTGTAAGGTCAATATTTATTTACATTAATTGAAACTCTGCTAACTGTAAAAATGATGCAAGCAAAGCAGTAAGCCTTGCTGTTACAATATTTTTGTAGCCAATGTCGGTTTGGTTATTATTGTAATTATTCCAAGCATTTGTCCAATAATAATTTGATGTTTGCCCGCTCAATAAGTTTTGTATTTTGGTTTCTGTTTTAAACGT
>JANXOQ010000070.1 GCA_025357775.1 Ferruginibacter sp.
TTTTATCAATAAAATTATAATTATGATTTACTGATGAAGTAGTATCTGCCAAAACTGTTCCAATTTTTTTATAATTTATGTCATCGTTGCTTACTTCTATTTCAAAACGATTGTTATTTATTTCATTACTAGTAATCCAATTTAATTGTACTGTGTTTTTAATTTTTGTAGTTTTAAAATCTATAAAAGTTAAAGGCAGTAATCCATTTGCATTAAATGTAACTGATGCTGTAGCTGTAAGAGGTATAGCTGGTTCTATGCCTGCTACACTTGCTGTAACAGTATTTATTATAGGGCCAGCATTTGCTAATACTTTTACTTTGTATTTTATTGTGCATATTGGTGCGCCTGTTGTAAGTGCAGTGGTTAATATACCATTGGCAGTTAAGTGGTCATTACTACTGGCTGGTTGAGTAGTTTCAAAAGGGAAAACAGCACCGCTAGCATCAGTAACAGCAATACCATTAAGAGTAGTACTACTTGCTATATATATAGTGCCAGCTGGTATTGCATCCGCAATTGTAAAGCCTCCTGCATTTATATTACCATTATTTGTAACAGTAATGGTATATTCTACAATATCATTTGTAAGTACAATTACTGAGGGCGGTGCTTGATTTTGTGTAACATCAAAATACGATTTTGTAACCTGTAGTAATGGATTTAAATTTGGGAAAAAACAGCTAGCAAGGTCTGGTGCAACATACCCAGATACAGTTGTAAGATTAGTAGCTACGTTGGTTGCTAAATTATATTCTGCAACGGTTTCTGTAGCACCCGTAATAATTAGTTTACTATTGTCTGGGTTAAATGCTACCGCTGTAGGTGCAAATGTTAATGCACTTAAATTTGCTAGGTAGGTAAAAATAGCAGTGGAGTTTGTTTCGTTGGTGGTGAGCCTAAATAATTGTTTAGAGCCTGTAACTAGATATCCAATACCATTTGCATCAAAACATAAATCAGCCCCTGCACTACCCCCGTTATTTATATTAACAAATGGTGAACCTGCTGTAAGTGTAGTGTTGTAAATGTTGTAAGTAGGAACGGCAGGGTTCGTAAAATCAATACTAAAAAATGCAGATACTGCGGGTGAAGGGAATGTACTTAAAAAACTCCCAGTCATATAAAAACAACGACTGGATAATGGTTTGTAACCACTGCAAAAAACTTGTTCCCCCACAGCTGCATCTAATGCTGTAGGAAAATTTACAATGTTTAAGCTTGAAGATGAGAAATTGAATAATGCGATTCTTCGAGGTGCTGTTGCATCTGTATGATAATTTATTTCTTTGGTTAGAGGATCTATTGCTAGTGGTCCACCATTATTCATTGTGTTTGGCGCTACAAATAAAGCAGTATTTATTAGTGATGCAGGGCTATATAAATTTGTTGCAAAGTCATATTTCCTTATTCCGATAGAAGAGCCCGCACCTGCATAGCCGGTGCCATATACTTCACCACAGTTTTGTGCATAAGTAATGGTACTTAAACATAATAAAATTACTAAAGTTGAAAGAGCGTAAATTTTTTTCATAAATGTTGTGTTTTTTTAAAATCGTGTTATCTATATTGGTATTAACAAATGTATATCTTTTAGGTTTTAAGTTTATTATGTAAACTAAATCAAATCTAAACTGTTGTATTTAAAACTAAAAGTTTATCAACAAAACAAT
Organism: Ferruginibacter sp.; assembly: GCA_025357775.1. GTDB lineage: Bacteria > Bacteroidota > Bacteroidia > Chitinophagales > Chitinophagaceae > Ferruginibacter. The sequence goes on from JANXOQ010000070.1 coordinate 1,674, forward strand.
AGAGCCCAATACAAAAAATAATTTGATTACGATAGAATCTTTTAAACTTTTATTTTAATAAATTATTTTGTTGCATATACAATAAAATAATTATAACGACGTTTTGTGTAAAATATTTGATTTATTAAAAAAAAATTTAAACATTTCTATTTTAAGGTTTGAGAAGATTTAAAAAAAATATCACACATAAAATATTATTAGGCTTTTTATTTATTGCCTACAGTAATTCGATGCTGGCACAGGTTAAAATAAGTGCATCGGCATCTGTGGCAAATGCAGATGCAATGTTAGAAATAGAATCTTCTAACAAAGGGTTTTTATTGCCAAGGTTGGCTTTGGTTTCTACCACTCTTTCGGCACCATTAAACAATTTTGTAAAAGGAATGATGGTTTATGATACTGCTACTATAAACGATATTACACCAGGTGTATATTATTGCGATGGTACTAAATGGATTAAATCTATAGCTGACAACGTTTTTACCAATAATTGGAATACGCTGGGGAATACAGGTACTACAGCAGGCACAAATTTTATAGGCACTACAGATGATAAGGATGTTGTTTTTAAAACCAATTCTTTTGAGAGAGTTCGTATTACAAAAGATGGTTGGCTTGGTATAGGTACAGCTACACCACTTGCTGCAATGCAAATAAAGGGACAACTGATTATAGATACCTTGGGTACTGGAGACGTATCAACTGACAAAATACTAGTAGCTGATATAAATGGAAAAGTGAAATCTATTTCCTCATCAGTACTTACCTCTTCTGTACAAAAAAGAATATACTACGTTGCTTTAAGTGGACAAACAAATTTTGTAACACCATCCGTTATATCTGACCCTGATAAAGTTTTTTTATACAGAAATGGTGTGTTAATTTCTTTTTCAGTAATTAATGTAAATACCATAATGGCTGAAATAGCTTGTGCACAATTTGATGAAATAAGAATAGTTCAAATTTTATAATAATATTTATCCAAAAACAAAAAAACAAATATGAAAAAAATTTCCATCCTCCTTATGGCTGCATTTGCCATAGTATTTACAGCAAGCGCACAAAAAGTATCTACAAAAGTAATAGACAATAAAGGTACTATTAAATGGGTGCTAGACAGTAGTACAGCGGTAATTACAAAAGCAGATAGTACAATTTTATATGTAACTCCAAAGCAATTAAAAGATAGTCTTGGTGGTTATTTGAACAATGCAAACAATGGACTTTCTAAAAATGGAAAAACAGTACAATTGGGTGGTGCGCTCATACAGCAAACTACAATAAACACTACTGCAGCAAATTTTTTAGCAATAACAGGGTTAGTAACTGGGGCTGTTTCAACTGATAGTGTAATGGTAGTAAGCCCTACTACAGGCCAATTAAAGGTAGTTGCTGTAACTGATTTAGTAAGAGCAATTACATACACCAATGGTATAAATAATGCTAACCCTAGTGGTGCTGTAAAGCTAGGTGGTGCTCTTACAGAACCTACTACTTTAAGCACAGATGCAACTAACGTTTTAAAAATTGCAGGATTGCAAAGTGGGAATGTTTCTACAGATAGCTTAGTAGTAGCATCTGCTGATGGAACTTTAAAAAGAGTAAGCGCTAATTCGCTTTCTGTACAAAGTGGTGATCAAAATTTTACAGCTACTGCTTTACAATCTAGCTATACAGTAACAGGTTTGCCAGCCAATGCTACTAGAGTATGGGTGTTTAGAAATGGAGCTAAATTGATAGTAACTGTAGATTATACTGCAAGTACTGGCGTATTAACCCTTACACCTGCAATGGCAGCATTAATATCAGTTGGTGATAATATAGAAATACAATGGGTAAAATAAAAATCCTTAAATAGTTTATAAAATTAATAATTATGTTCATCAACTTTTAAAAGTTGGTGAACATTTCAAATTACCAAATGAAAAAAATTTCATTAATTCTTTTATCAACTTGTTGTGCTTTTTTATTAAAGGCACAGGTCGTTATTACCCCAAAGGGAACAAAAGTTTTAATAGATTCAAGTAAGTGGAAAATTAGTGGTAATGATATTTATAATAAAAATAGTGGCAATATAGGAATTGGTACTGCCACTCCAAGTGCACAATTACATACAACTAGTACATTACGTTTTCAAGGAGTAGGCGCAAATACTATTGACACAAAAGTCTTAACTACAGATGCACTAGGAAATGTAACAACAAGATTGTTTTCTAGTTTTCCTACCAATATTGATAGTACTACATCTAACAACGGTCTTACATTAACAGGTAAAAATATACAGCTAGGTGGAAATTTGATACAAGCAACAACAATTACAAACAATGCAAACCCACTTACCATTGCAACTGGTGGAACGGCTTTTAACATTACTGGATTAACTGCTGGTTCTTCAACCGATAGTTTGGTGACAGTAAATACTCTTTCAGGGAAAATAAATAGAATAAATGTATCATCATTAAATAAAAATGACAGTACAACATCTGATAATGGATTAATATTAACAGGTAAAAATATACAGCTTGGTGGAAATTTGATACAAGCAACAACAATTACAAACAATTCAAACCAACTTACTATAGCAACTGGTGGAACTGCTTTTAATATTACTGGATTAACTGCTGGTTCTTCAACCGATAGTTTGGTGACAGTAAATACTCTTTCAGGGAAAATAAATAGAATAAATGTATCATCATTAAATAAAAATGACAG
>JANXOQ010000117.1 GCA_025357775.1 Ferruginibacter sp.
TAATGAAACCATTAATACATTTAGAAAACAAAAATTAGATGCTGGGGTAATTACTTTCAATTCAGTGCATCCAAGATGGTCTTATGTATTAATAAATAATAATACAGCTATGCAGTTTGCAGAAAAAAACCCTATAAGTAAAAATGCTATTGCTGGTTTTTATTATTTTAAAACATTTCAATCATTTGTAAATAATGCATGCAAAACCATTATTGATGATGACCAATTAAATGGAAAATTTTATGTGTCATCTGTCTTAAACCAATTGATACTTTCTGGTCTATCAATTTCGCACTTAGAAATTTCTTCCAATAATTATTTGTCTTTATATTCTACACAAAAAATAAAAGAATTTGACGCTTATTTAACCAAACAAAATTTATAAAATAAGATGGAACTTTCTAAAATAAAAGATTTTGTAGGTGGTTGGTTTATTGGAAATTTTGAACCAAGTTTAGATAATAGAGAAGATTTTGAAGTATCAGTAAAATATTACAAGGCAGGAGATATTGAAAAAAAACACTTGCATAAACAAGCAGTTGAGTACACAGTAATAGCAAAAGGAAGAGTGAAGATGAATAATGAAATTATAGAGGAAGGGACGATTGTAAAAATAGATAAAAACGAAAGTACAGATTTTGAGGTACTAGAAGATACTATTACATTAGTTGTAAAAACACCTAGTGTAAAAAATGATAAATTTATAGTATGATAAACATTGTTATACCTATGGCTGGCTTGGGTAGTAGATTTTCTGAAGCAGGATTTAAAAAGCCTAAACCATTTATAGATGTAAATGGGAAACCTATGATTGTAAGGGTAATGGAAAATTTGAATTACCCAGATACAAATTTTATTTTAATAGCAAGAAAAGAACATGTAGCTGCTGAGCAGGATTTGGTTGCCAAAATAAAAGCGGATTACAATTGCACAATCATTGAAATAGATAAATTAACAGAGGGAACCGCATGCACAGTTTTGTACAGCCACCATCTTATCAATAATACAACACCGTTACTTATTGCAAATTCCGATCAAATCATTGATGCATCTATTAAAGATTTTATTGATGATTGTTTTACTAGAAATTTAGATGGTTCTATCCTTTGCTTTGAAGATAGTGAATTGAATCCTAAATGGAGTTTTGCTAAAATTAATGAGCAAAATTTGGTAACTGAGGTAAAAGAAAAGCAAGCTATTTCCAAGTTTGCTACTGTTGGCATTTACTTATTTACTGAAGGTAAAACTTTTGTGGATAGCAGTATAGATATGATTATTGAAAATGATAGGGTAAACAATGAGTTTTATACTTGCCCCGTTTACAATTATGCTATAAAAAAAGATAAAAAAATCGGTATCTATAATGTACTCGAAGCTGAAATGAATGGAATTGGAACACCTAAAGATTTAGAAATATATTTACAAAAAATTGGATAATGTATACCATACTTAATCCACATATTATTGATTTTGTTGCAGAGCCAGTTTTATATAAATTAGCAAAAAGAAGACCCCTAAAAAAGTATGGTTATTTAATAAGCGAATCCATTAAAAAATATGGATTTATAAATATTTTGGTAGATAGTGCCACCTCTGGCTTTATACCTATGCAAGTGTATACTAAACTTCCATATTTAGTAAGATTAATGCTTTCTAAAATAGAAATTAGCTGGTGGAAAAAGAGAAATAATTTTACAGATGCAGTAAAAGTGTTTTACAAACCTTCTCAAATTGAAAATAAAAAAATACTTATTTTCTTTGCATACAAACATTATAAAAATGCCAAAGAACTGGCAAAAACCTGTGCACATTTTCAAACCTGCATAGTACATTTAAGCCATTACCACAATGATACCAAATTATTAAGTGAAGCACTAAAACATATAGAAAACATATGGTTAGCTGCTGATGTAGATATTGTAGATAATTTATATTTTAAAAAAAGTTTTTCTTGGTATAAAAAGCCAATATTTATTTTACCCTTTGCGGTAGAAGATAGATTTATAGAAAAAGAAAATTGGCAACACAGAAAAAATAAAGCGCTATCTGTTGGCACTTTTCACTTTTTAGAAGAAAGTTATTTAAGTGGGGAAGCCCCTGAGTTAAAAGATTTTTACGAAAGTACAAAAGCTAAAGCATTACATCCTTTACGCAGAGCTATTTTTGAGCAAAAAGATGCATTAACAGAGCAGGTCGATTGTATGAACTCTCCTTACATTGAAACAAAAAAAGGAAATTCTTTTTGGAAATTTTTTGCACCAAAAAATATGTTTGCAGGTCAAAAAAAATACTTTTCTTTTAATATTGTTGATAAATTTAACGAGTATAAATATGCAATAGTTGGCGAAGAATTAATGACCGGCTTACCAGGTATTGGTACTTTTGAAGCACTAGCTTGCGGCTGTATTGTAATTGGAGATAAAAGTGCGTACGGAGGTGTTGAGCATAACAACCTAATACTTATAGAAAACCTTACTATTGAAAAAGCTATTGCTAAAATGCAACAAACAAGCACAAATGGAACATACGTTTGCAATATGAGAGATAGTGATAATTTTCTATTGGTAGAAAATCAACTAAAAAATATTTAATGTCTTCAGCAGAAAATAAAAAAAGAATTTTCTTTCCAAACCTTGATGGGTTAAGATTTTTTTGTTTCTTCTTTGTTTTTATGGTACATAGTTTTGTTTCGGAAAGAGCTGAAATAAACAACAACCCCGTTCACTTTTTTCTAAAAAAATTTTTATTTGCTGGTGGGCATCTTGGTGTAAATATGTTTTTTGTGCTTAGCGGTTTTCTTATTACTTATTTATTGGTAAAAGAAAAAGAGTTTTCTGGCAGCATTAGCATTAAAAATTTTTATGTAAGAAGAATTTTAAGGATTTGGCCACTTTATTTTTTTTGTGTATTTTTTGGCTTTGTACTATTTCCGTATTTCAAAACTTTGTTTGGACAAGTATCTACAGAAACCGCCAACCCACTTTACTATTTTATTTTTGCAAGCAATTTTGATTTAATAAGAACAGGTGGTGCAGATTCTTCTATGCTTAATATATTATGGTCTGTATCTATAGAAGAGCAATTTTATTTGTTTTGGCCGTTGGTAGTTTTACTAGTGCCAGCTAAAAGATTGTGGATAGTTTTAATTGCTGTTATTTTTCTATCAAACATATATAGAATATTGTATTACCAAAATATTGGAACAGAAGTACATACTTTTTCTGCTGCAAATGATTTAGCTATAGGTTGTTTAATGGCTTGCATAGCATTACAAAAAAATAAGATACAAAATGCATTATTAAGCTTAAAATTGAGCGGCTACTTAATAGCACATTTGTTTTTTATTATATTATTTATACTTTTTCACCAAGTAGACTTAGGTGTATTTGACTTTTTAAAAAGAGTGGTTTTTGCAATTTCTTTTGCCATTGTTATTTTTCTACAATGCTTTTCTGCCATTCAAATATGGGCATTAGGAAAATTTAAATGGATAAGTAACTTGGGTGAGTATACTTATGGATTGTATTGCTTACACATGATTGCCATTTTGATTGTTACAACACTTCTACATAAATTTTTACCCAATTATAGTGTTACTATCATGTTTCTTTTTATTTTTCCCGTTACATTAATTTTAAGTATTGCCTTTGCAAAAATTAGTTTTAAGTATTTTGAAAGTTATTTTTTAAAGCTCAAAAATAAATTCTCTATTATCACAAAGTAATTGTGGGCTTTTTATTTTTGTAATATAAA
>JANXOQ010000132.1 GCA_025357775.1 Ferruginibacter sp.
CCATTTTCGTCAAAATCATTGTAGTAAAGTTTTACAGGGTTTTCTTCATTTGCATGAAAGCGATTATTTTCTCCAAGATTACCTGCTATTAAGTCTTCTTTTCCATCACCATTTATATCAATCGGAAAAACGAAATTCCACCATCCAAGTTTGTTTGTAATAATTTTTTTCTCAAAAGTTTTATTGTTGTTTTTAAATGCTACTACACCGCCCCATTCCAAACTTAATACCAAATCTTTTTTACCATCATTATCTAAGTCTGACCAAACTGCATTTGTTACCAATCCAATTTTTGCCAATTCAGTATTGTATTTATTCGTAACATCAATAAATTTTCCTGTGCCGTCATTTTGTAGTAAATACGAGGTTGGCGTTTTGCTATATTCCCACGGCACAGCTCTGCCTCCAATAAATAAATCTATAAAACCATCCCCATTAAAATCGTATGGCTTTATGCAAGATGCTGTAAGTAAATTGGTAGCCGTAAATGCATCATTTTTCTTTGTGAAATTACCTTTTCCATCATTCAAATAGACTCTTGGTAAAAGCATTTCGCTATTGCCATAAAATTCATTACCACCACTTGCTACCAACAAATCTTTAAAACCATCATTGTTTATATCTGCAAAATTTGCATCCACATCTTCATAAATACTGTCCCTATCCAAAGCTATTTGAGAAGATTTTATAAACTTGCCATTTGTGTTTTGAAAAAAAAGTATCGGCTTTATAAATTTTGCAGAGCCAATATAAACGTCATCTAAACCATCACCATTTACATCTGCTACTGCTAATGCAGGTCCTTCTCTAGAAATCATAAATGGCATCAAACCTTCTCTATCAAATTCATTAAAATTATTTTCTTCATGCTTAAAAGATAATCCTACCTCTTTCGTAATATCTTTTGCATTAAACTGGCTAGTGTCTTTTTTTGTTAATTTTTCATAATTAAAAATTGGTAATTTTTTTTTGTAATTTATGGCTTGTATTATATTGGTCTTATAATCAATTTTTTGGAAAGTATTATCTGGCCAAATCATAATAATAGAATCAATTTTTGAGTTGCTTAAGCCGATGTGTAGCGGCACTTCCATACTACTTTGAAAACCACGTACCGCATATTTTTCATAAGTTCTAGTTTCATTTTTTGCAAATACAATTGCTTTTGCTCCTATGGCATTTATATTATTGCTGTCTCCTTTTAATTTTAGTTCAACCCACACATTTGAATCTGCTTTGTTTGTTTTATTTTCATACAATAATACTGGGTCTTCTATATTATTTACTACAATGTCTATATCGCCATCGTTGTCAAAATCTGCATAGGCTGCCCCATTACTAAAAGTAGGTTTGTCGTTTTTAATTCTCGTTTCTATATCCTCAAACTTTACATTTTGTTTGTTTAGAAAAAACTTATTTGGTAGTTTTATTTCAGGAAAATTATTTACCAGCGCCATTTCTTTTTCACCCATTTTATTTGATCTAATTTTATCTTGTATTTCGCTGTTGCTTACATAATTTACATAATCCATATCATTCATCCGCTTAGGAATACCATTGCTTACAAATAAATCCTTCCATCCATCATTGTTAAAATCTGTCCACAATGCAGCCCAGCTCCAATCTGTAGCTTCTACACCTGAATACATAGCCACTTCGCTAAACATACCATTTCGCTTATTTAATTGTAATGCATTTCTGCTAAACTGCGGATGATAGCCTGCCTTTATTTTATAATTAAAAAGATTGTAATCGTCTTCTTCAAGCGATCGTTTTAGTATTTTTGGGTCATAAGGCAGCATGTCCATAGAAATAATTTCTGGTGCAGCATCATTATTTATATCTGCAATATCTACACCCATGCTAAATTGGCTTGTGTGCATTGTTTGTGTTTGAAGGGTTTCAGCAAACGTGCCATTCTTTTGGTTAATGTATAAATAATCATTTTCATGAAAATCATTACCAATATAAATATCTGGCCATCCATCCATATTAATATCTGCTACGCAAATGCCCAAGCCATAGCTAATAATAGAGCCTGTTATACCTGCTTGTTTTGAAACATCAATAAACTTTCCTTTATCATTTCTAAAAAGCATATCACCAGCTAAACTATCTCTGGTATTTTCGTAAGTTTTTTTATCATTAAATGTGCCGAGAAATCGCAATGAATGATTCATCAAATACATATCCAAATCACCATCACCATCATAATCTAAAAAAGCAGCTTGTGTGCCAAAGGCGGAAATGGCAAGCCCCATATCTGTGGCTTCGTCTTTATAAAATGGCACTCCATTTTTATCTATACCCTTGCAAATAAGAAATTGATTTTTACTTTGTAAAGTTTCAAAATTACCTACTCTGCATACGTAAATATCTAACAAGCCATCATTATTTATATCTACTACTGATGTGCCTGTACTCCAAGCACTATCATTCGGAATTTTGGTTTGAAGTGTTACATCTTCAAATTTTAAATTTCCTTTATTAAGATAAAGTTTGTTTTGATGTTGGTTGCTTGTAAAAAATAAATCAACTAACCCATCATTATTAAAATCGCCCGCACCTACACCTGCACCATTATAAAAGTACATGTAATTAAACATATTAAAATTTGCAGTAGGGGTAAGTTTGTTTGTAAAGTTTAAGCCTGTTTTTGTACTTTCTAAGGCTTCGAACAAATACGGTTTGTTTTCTGTTGTTTTGTGATTGCAAGAAATAATTAGGGCAAGTATTCCTGCAAAAAAAAATTTATGTGATAAGCAATATATATTTATCAGTTTATTCATTTAATTATTCATTTATTCCTATAGTTCTGTTAAAGCATTTGTTAGAGTTTTTATTAAAAAAACAAAAACACATAGTCACAATATTATCATAGATTCAGATAGTTATTTACGAAATTTATACAAAAATGGGTAGTCATCATTTCGCAAAAACAATATGGCATCCCCATTTTTTGTTTTAAAGTTTTGGATATCTCTTACCACACCTCTTACCATTATACCACTTTCTTTTGATGGAATTTCTTCAAGTATTTTATTTCCTTTATTTAAAAGTATTGTTCCAAAATTTGCATCTAATTTTCCAAATTGCGGTAAACAATCGGGTAAGTTGCCGCCGAGTATCAAATCAATTTTTCCGTCTCCATTTATATCTTTTGGTAAAATGGCATTTATACAAGATAATTCTGATGTTATAGGTAGCATAGCTATTTCAAAATTACCATTGCCATTATTGTAAGCAATACAACTACTGCTATAATTAAATGTTTTTACGATGGATGTTTTTATTAATTCTGTTTTAAACATTTTTTGGATTGTTTGCTCTGCGTAAATGCTATGACGTAAATTAATTTTTTTAAAAATAGGTAAAGCTTCTGTAAATTCTTTTTTCAAAAATATTGGCACATCTTTTCCATCTATTGTTTGCGAAAATACTTTATCCTGTAAACCATTTTGGTCAAAATCATTCATCCAAAGTTTTATTGGCTTAGATGAATCTAGGTGTAAATAAAAATTATCTCCTATATTACCTAGTATCAAGTCTTCTTTGCCATCAGCATTTATATCCGCAGTTTTTATGGTTTGCCACCAACCATTCATATTTTCTAAATTTGTTTTTATTTCTGCAAACTTTCCATTTGTATAACTAAATATTTTTGGAGTCATCCATTCTCCTACAATTACTAATTCTTTTTTACTGTCGCCCGCAATATCTGCCCATACTGCATCTGTAACCATTCCTATTTTTTCAATTGTGGGGGCTTTAAGTTTTGTAACATCTGTAAAATGCCCCTTCCCATCATTTTCAAAAATGTAACTCGTTGGGCTTACACCATAGTTATAACTCAAACTTCTACCACCTACAAATAAATCTTGGTCGCCATCTCCATCAAAATCATAAGTAATAGCTACAGAAATATTACTGCTATTTTCAGAAAAATTATTCATAGACTTTGTAAAATTTCCTTTGCCATCATTAAGGTATAATCTATGTTGCAAATAAATACTTCTTGGCGGCTCATTATTACCTCCGGCGCCTACAAATAAATCTATATCACCGTCTGCATCTGCATCAAAAAAACAAACAGCTACATCTTCAAATGATTTATCTTCTTCAAAGCATGGTTGTAGTTTTTTTGAAAAACTTCCGCTACTTGTTTGTACATACAATTGTCCTGCTTGATCTTTTGCACCGCCAATAAAAATATCTTCTAGCCCATCACCATTTACATCTGCATGAGCAGCTTTTGGCCCTTCTTTACTTTGCATGGTAGGCACGTTACGTTCTTGGTAAAAATCTACAAAATCATTTTCCAAATGCTTGTCAAATTTAAAACTACTATCTATCGTAAATAGCTTAGGAGAGGGGATTGTAGCAAAAGACGGCAACATGTACTTTTTCTCTTTTTCATGGTTGATGGTGTAAGTACTATTTATTTTTATGCTATCAATTTTTGTAATTTGAGCATTAGGCCATATTATTAAAATAGAATCAATTTTTTTATTTCCTATTCCAATTACATTTTTATAATCAACACTACTTTGAAAACCTCTTGCTGGGTAAACTTCTCTATCAATAATTTCTTTACCACTAAATAATTTTATGGTGCTACCAATAGCAAAACGATTGCTACCTGTATCTTTTAATAAAATGCTGATGTAATTTGTACTATCATTTTCCCTGCTCATATTCTTGTAAACAAAGCTTGGCATGTTTACATTGTTTACAATTAAATCTAAATCTCCGTCATTGTCTAAATCTGCATAGGCCGAGCCATTGCTAAATGATGGTTGCCCGAGTCCACTTACTTCAGCGGCATCTTCAAATTTTAGATTGCCCTTATTTTTAAAAAAATGATTGGGTATGGGTCTCGAAGGCATAGAATCTACTATGCTTTGCATATTTTGTTTTTGTCCACTAGCAGCCATTTTTTGAATAACATCATTTGCAAAAAAATCAATGAAATCTTGATCTGTTACATCTTTATAAATTCCATTACATACAAAAATATCTTGCATGCCATCATTATTGGCATCAAACATTAATGCGCCCCAGCTCCAATCGCTTGCCGCCACGCCACTATAATGCGCAGTTTCTAGAAAATGGTTGTTACCTTGGTTTATCTGCAAGGCATTTTGTTGTACCTGCTCATAAAAACCTTGTTTCTTTTTAAATTGATAAGTGTCATAATTGTCAAAACTCGATGTTGTTTTTAGTCGCTTATCATCGCTAGGCAACATATCTGTTGTAAAAATATCAGGTTTACCATCATTGTTTACATCCGCAGCATCTGCCCCCATAGAAGCGGTACTTGTATGACCCATTTGGTTTTGCAAATCTTCTTTAAACGTTCCATTTTTTTGGTTGATGTACAAATAATCTCTTTCAAAAAAATCATTGCTAATATAAATATCTGGATAAGTATCTCCATTTACATCGCTTATTGTAACACCAAGCCCAAAACCTATAAGGCTTCCATATATATTTGCTGTAGCACTTACATCTACAAAATGACCAACATCATTTCGCAGTAATTTATCACCACCACCTTTTGCAAAATCTGCCACAGGCCAATCCGCAGCACGTAAATCTCTTTTATTGCTATAGTTAAGTGTGTTTACTGGTATAAAACTATTATTCAAAATATAGCAGTCTAAGTCACCATCTTTATCATAATCAAAAAACGCCGCATGGGTGGTATAGCCAGTTTCATCTAAGCCATATTCTTTTGCTTGTTCTATAAATGTACCGTCGTGTTTGTTTATAAAAAGTTTATTGTATTCTTTTGTTGTCCATTTGTCGTAGCCTGCATTACATACATAAATGTCTAGCCAGCCATCAGCATTTATATCTACCATTACAACACCGGTATTCCATTTACCCTTTTCTTCTATACCAGCTTTTGCACTTATATCTTCAAATTTAAAATTGCCTTTGTTTAAAAATAATTTATTTGCGCCTTGGTTACTTGTAAAAAATACATCTGCTAACCCGTCGTTATTTACATCACCTGTAGCTACACCGCCACCGTTGTAAAAATTGCGGTAACTAAAAATATTAAAATCGGGAGTATTCTCAACAGTATTGGTAAAGCTAATACCTGTGCTTAGGCTATCCTGTAGTTGAAAAAGTGTGCGGTTACTAGTGCTTTTTTGCTTACATGAAATAAATAAATTTAAAACTATTAGGCATAGTACAAAACTTAAAATTAGGTTTTTATTCATTTAAAAAATTATAATATAAAATTACACAAAAAAGAGGCAGTCAAAAATAAATTTGAACTGCCCCTTTAATTTATG
>JANXOQ010000135.1 GCA_025357775.1 Ferruginibacter sp.
AAAATTGCTTTTAACCTTGGCCTAACTGGTGAGGCTCTAAAAAATTGCGTGAAGTTTGTAACTAATCTATACAACGCTTATGTGGGTTTGGATTGTGGAATGTTAGAAATAAATCCACTCTTTAAAACAAGCGATGATAAAATAATAGCAGTAGATTGTAAAATGAATGTGGACGATAGTGCACTGATGCGCCATGCAGATATAGCAGCATTGAGAGATGTGAGCGAAGAGGATCCTACGGAAGTAGAGGCAGGACAGTTTAACCTAAACTTTGTAAAGCTTGATGGAAATGTGGGTTGCATGGTAAACGGCGCAGGACTTGCAATGGCTACTATGGATATGATAAAGCTAAGTGGTGGTGAGCCTGCAAACTTTTTAGATGTAGGCGGTAGTGCAAATGCAACTACGGTGGAAGCTGGTTTCCGCATAATAATGAAAGACCCTAAAGTAAAAGCAATATTAATAAATATTTTTGGTGGCATTGTGCGCTGCGATAGAGTTGCACAGGGTGTTATAGATGCCTACACAAGCATTGGAAACATTAATATTCCAATTATTGTGCGCTTGCAAGGTACTAATGCAGATGTAGCTAAAAAATTAATTGATGAGAGTGGATTAAAGGTACAGAGTGCTATTTTGCTGAGTGAGGCTGCGGATTTAGTGGGAAAAGCAGTTGCTTAATTTACACGTTAGATTATTAGAAATAAAATGTTATAATAAAAGCCATTAACTTAAAATTAATGGCTTTTTGTTTTATAAACATTAGAGTTAAATATTATTTTAAAAAACCATTTTATTATGGAAGATATTTTTTTCATTTGGTTACATTAAAAAATGTGTATTCAAGTTTTATCATAAATCCATTTGGTGCTGTGCGATACATAGAGCTGTACAACTCTTTACGGAAAGCTAAGTCTATTCTAGCTTGGCTGAGAATTATAAATTGTAAGGAAGGAACAATGTCTAAATAAGATTTGCCATTTCTATTCAAGGTTTGCCCCAAAAATTCACACATCAGATTTATATTCGTTTGTTTTAGACTAAAATATTTTTTAGGATACATTAATTTTCCTAATGATAATGTATAGTTAGTAGCATTATTACTTTGGCTTAAAGGAAATTTATTGCCATTAAAATTATCGAATACTTTTTCAAAACTAATAGTTGAACTTATAGCAACTTTATTCACCAATTTTGTTGCTACTAATCCAGCTTCGTATCCTGTGTTGTGCCCCATAGTCTCTAACTCTTCTTGATGTATGTCGGCATTATTAAGGCTATAGCGCCCATAAGCTGCTACTCGAAAATGAGTATGCAAATCATCTCTACTAAAAATACGATATTTTGCATACACACTACCCCCCTCTGTTTTTAAGCCACTAGTAGCTCTGTTACTTAAAAAACCTTGCAAATGAAACATCCACTTAGCAGAAAGTCCCCACATAATTTCAGGCATTATGTGATAGTTTAAAGTGCCATCTTTTTCATACATAAAACTATTCATTGCTCTTATGCCAATAGCGCCAGCAGGCATATTGCTTGCAGGCTCTGTCATTACAAAAAGCTCTTGAGCATTGCTGTTAAGTGAAAAACCTAGTAAAATAAATACAATAATTTGTTTCATTATCAAATAGTTTTTAAGTGAAAAATTCCTTCATCGCCTTTGGCATAAGTTTGATATTTTACAAAAGTTTTAGCTAGTTTTTTATATTCTTTTGCTGTAACATAACCCTTGTCTAATACTTTTACTTTAGTCAATCCATTTAAAGTTTGTGTCTTTGTATCTATAAAAATATAGTTATCAATACGCTTATTGTCTTCTATATTTTGATTGGCAAAATTTACTGATAGCACCATTGAGCCAATAAAAAAACCTGCCTTTTCTACTTTATCTCTAAAAGTTTTTGGCGTAAGTTTATTATTTGTTTTAAGGGTTACTACAAATAAATTTTTGTTTAAATCAATTTCTACCTTTTCTACATCCACAATTGTTTTCAATTGCTTATTGATGGCATTGCTACACATAGAGCAAGTTAGACCGGTAGCCATTATTTCTACTTTTGTTATTTGTTGTGCATTAGTTATTAATCCAACTATTAGAAATGCAATAGGAAAAATTATTTTTTTCAATTTAAAGAATTTAAAAGCATAGTCAATAATTTAATGGCTATACTATATTATTATTTTATTTAATTATTTCTACTGTTTTACCACAAGTCAACATCACATTGCCATAGTACGGATTTTTTATAGCACTTTCTTTACTCAACCAATCTGCACCTTTACCCTCATTTGCCATTGGGCAATGTTGCAAATAAACTATTTCATTTGATTTTGTAACTTTTATAAATTCAATTAAATTATTAGATAAATTACTAAATGAAGCTCTTTGTGCAGCCACATCTTTATTTGTGCTAATGGTAGTTGCATCAGCTTTCAATACTTTTTCTACTTTCATAAATGCTGTATGGTCTTCTATTTTCATTTTGCTCATATCTATTGCATTCAATGAAGCCGATAATGCAGCTGCTTTTGCGATAGCAGTAACTGCATCTGTTTTTACCAATGCATCTTTTAGTGCAAAATAGTTATCGTAAATAGCTTGCGTTTGATTAACTGCTTGCGTTTGTTCTACAGGTTTTACTTCCGCAGGTTTTATTTGAGTAATTATTGCTTTGTTAGATTTAGCTTTTCTTTCGTATTTGCAGCAGCCTGGCAATTTTGCATAAACTGCATTAGGTGCTAAAAAACTTTCACTATCATAACCAACCAATGCAATCTTTTTTAAAATGGCTTCTTTATTGGTTTTAGAAGCATCGTAAGTTATAATAGCCATAGCGGTTTCCTCACTCCATACTGTTTTTGATATATTTTTTTGTGTACCAGCTTTTTCAATTTTTGTTTTACACATTTCACAATTACCATATACTTTTATGGTATCTGTTTTACTATTTTTTATTTGTGCAAATGTGATTGTGGTAGATAGCAAGATTATTGCTATTATTGATGATAATGATTTCATATTTTTTATATTTAATTAATAAGGAAATGTTACTTCGATATATAAAATTGTCAGCCTGAGCCTGTCAAAGGCGGGTTTAATTTTATGCAACGGATTATATTAGCTCACCCTGACAATATTCTTTTTTTTTGGCTTTGCAATATTTAAGATTGGCAAAAACGCAATATAGCCGAAGCACTATTAAGTGTCGGCATCAGAGAAAAATTTAATAAATCAAATTAAGAAAGTACAGTACAAAACTTGCAAGTTTTGTATGCCTATATCAGGCGGAGGGTGATAATTGCCAAAACATAATTTAGTACTATTTGGTATTGCAGTTGTATAATCTAATAATTGAGATAAAAATATTGGTGTAAAAAATACTTTTGCATAATCTTCTACATTTCCCTTTTGGTGGTCGGTTTTTAGTTTGAATTCTTTTTGTTCATCTTTGCAACAGCCTTTTTTACTAACAGCTTCTTTCATGCCACATTTGCCACATTTGATGTCTTTATTTTGGAGTAAGCTCCATCCCTCAAACTCATTCATACAATAGTGGTAATGCACCGTTGCACCAATGGAGCTAAAGCCATAAGCAAGCAATACAATAAAAACTATTAATTTCTTCACATTGTAAAAATAAATAAAAAAAATTAATAGCTACGTTAAAATATAAGGTTATAGGCTATTGTATTATCTTTCCAAAAAATAAATATGCATTTTACAAATGCCTTAATTACTGACCTACCACTAATAGTAGATATATATAACAGTACTATTGCAAGCCGAATGGTAACAGCCGATATTGAAAAAGTAACCACAAATAGTAAAGAAGAATGGTTTTATGAACACAACAATACCACACGACCACTTTGGATAATAAAAGACAATAATAATAACAGTATAGGCTGGGCAAGCTTTCAGAGCTTTTATGGCCGACCTGCATATAATGGCACCGCAGAGATAAGTATATACATACACGAAGCTATGCGTGGGCAAGGCTATGGAAAAAAAATATTGCAATATTGTATTGATAAAGCACCATCATTACAATTACATACTATATTAGGTTATATTTTTGCACACAATGTGCCAAGCATAAAACTGTTTACTCAAGCTGGTTTTGAAGAGTGGGCTTGCCTAAAAGATATTGCAATAATGGATGATACTTTTTTTAGTTTAAAAATATTTGGAAGGAAAGTATGCAGTAGTAAATTTACATTGAGCAGTGAGCATTTAACTGTGGATATTTAGCAGTTCACGGTAGGCAAAAGGCAAATACAACTTTAAATAAACTATTAAAACAATCAACCTTAAACTTTAAACCTAAGACATTTTACGTTCAATCTTAATTCCATTCAAAATATCATGCCCCAGTTTATCTCTTTTAGTAAAAAGGTATTTTTCATTGTGTTCATTTGGTTTTATTTCTATAGCAATAGTTTCCACTATTTCTAAACCATAGCCTGTTAAGCCAGCACGTTTGCGAGGGTTATTGCTCATTAGTTTTATTTTAGTAACACATAATGCTCTTAGTATTTGTGCACCTACACCATAGTCACGCTGGTCGCTACCGAAACCTAGCTCTAAATTAGCTTCAACCGTATCTCTGCCTTGCTCTTGTAGTTTGTATGCTTTTAATTTATTTATAAGACCAATGCCTCTACCCTCTTGGTTCATATACAAAACAATTCCTTTTCCCGCAGTTTCTATTGTTTGTAAAGAGTTATGTAGTTGGTCGCCACAATCACACCTTAGCGAGCCTAAAATATCTCCTGTAACACAGCTACTATGTACACGTATAAGGATAGGTTCATCTTTTTGCCATTCACCTTTTTTAATAGCAAGGTGCACATCTCCAGTATTTACTTGCGTGTAAGTTATTAATTCAAAGTTGCCATATTTTGTAGGCATATTCACCCTCACTTCTTCCTTTATTAATGTTTCATGTTTTAATCTATAAGCTATCAAATCTTTAATAGAAATAATTTTCAGGTCAAATTTTTCAGCAATAATTTCTAGTTGTGGCAACCTAGCCATGCTTCCATCTTCGTTCATTATTTCTACCAAAGCACCAGCAGGCTCAAACCCAGCAAGCGCTGCTATATCAATTGTTGCTTCAGTATGCCCAGCCCTCCTTAATACTCCACAATTTTTTGCTTTCAACGGAAAAATATGCCCTGGTCTTCCAAGGTCTTCTACTTTTGTAGCAGGGTTTATAAGTGCTAATATTGTTTTAGAGCGGTCATGTGCAGAAATACCTGTTGTACAACCATTGCCCAATAAATCTACACTTACTGTAAAAGCAGTTTCATGAGATGCAGTGTTATTACTAACCATTGGTTGTAAGTCAAGCTCCGCACATCTTTGCTCAGTAAGTGCCACACATATAAGCCCACGCCCATGTGTACTCATAAAATTTATCACCTCTGGGGTTACATTTCTTGCGGCAGCAATAAAATCTCCTTCGTTTTCTCTATCTTCATCATCTACCACTATTATTACTTTTCCCGCCTGTATATCTTTTATAGCTTCTTCAATAGTATTCAACATTATTAAATTTTTGCAAAGTTAAATAGTAAATGAGTTTAAAAAGGTAAAGGTTTCGGAATTCAGAAATGGAAATTTATAAATGATTAATCTTTTGTAAAAATATTAAAAAAACAGTCCTCATTTCGAAGTTTCTTTTCTGCAAAAGGGCGAATATAAATAGACCAAATTTATTCATGACTTTAATAAACCTAGCTACCTTAAATAACTAATTACTAACTAAAAAACACAAATGGTTTGCTATTGCATTTAAAATAGAAATATTTCAAGGTGATAATCTTATCCAAGATTACTTCGTCTATAAATTTCTTATCAAATATATTTTTATCAATATTATTTAACGTTGCAATTTTAAATAAAATCTTTACAGATAATAGTTAGTTTATAAAT
>JANXOQ010000139.1 GCA_025357775.1 Ferruginibacter sp.
AATGCACAAATAAAATTTGCTAAACAAAATTTTATAGTTCCACTACAAAATAATATTGAAAATGTAAAGAAAGAAAATTATAAAAATTCACTTTACAATAATCAATATTTTGTATTACTACAGTTTAACAAAATTCCTACAACTGAAGAAAAAGCTTCTATTGCAAAGGCAGGTATTTTTTTAGAAAATTACATTCCTAATAATTCTTTTTATGCTGCTATCAATGATAATTTAAATTTAGAAAATTTAAAAAGTTATAATGTTTCTTCCGTAAACAATGTACCAAGTTTTTACAAAATTGATAAAACTATTGATGAGTTTGTTTTTAATAACGATAAATCAAATCAATCTCTATTTGTTATTAATCTTTTTAAAGCTATATCAAAAGAAAAAGCTACAGTTATACTTAAAAATATTGGTGCTTTACTAGCACCCTCCAAATTTGAAACAGATAATACAGTATTTATACAAGCTAACAAAAATATTGTACAAGCTATAGCAGCATTGCCTTTTGTAATATCTATTGGCAAACAAACTACCGAAGCACATACACTAAATTATGAAAATACTGGCGCCCATTCTATAAGTGCAGTACAAACAATTACTGGTAAAAATTTACAAGGTAAAAATATAACGCTTGGCTCTGGTGATAACTCAGATATAAGCAGTCATATAGATTTTACTAACAGAGCTATAGTACGTGTAGCAGTACCGCCGGCAAACCACGGCACACACACAGCAGGCACAGTAGCAGGCGCTGGCATAAAAAACCCTCTGCACAAAGGGGTAGCGCCTAAAAGTATGTTTGTAAATAATTATTTTGGAGATATTATTACAGAAACACCAACTTATGTAAATGATTACAATTTAGTAGCCACCAATAATTCGTATTATATTTCAGAGGCTGGATGTGTTGGTAATAATTCTTATGTAATTAGTAGCAATTTTATAGATAACCAAATGAACATTTTCAAAGATGTATTGCATGTGTTTGCAGCAGGCAATGATGGCAGTTTTTCTTGTAATGGTTTTCCCTCAGGTTTTTCAACAATAAAGTCTGGTGGGCAAACTGCTAAAAATGTTTTAACTGTAGGGAACTTAAATATAGCCAACTATTCTATTTTTATTAACAGTAGTAAAGGGCCAGTAAATGATGGAAGATTAAAACCAGAAATAGTAGCCAATGGCACAAATGTAATTTCTACTTTTCCTTTTAATAATTACAGTGCTGCAACTGGCACAAGCATGGCAGCACCTGTGGTTACAGGTGCTGCGGGGTTATTGGTAGAAAGGTATAGACAATTAAACAGCGGTACAAACCCTAAAGCTGCTTTGGTAAAAGCAGTGCTTTGCAATACTGCCGAAGATTTAGGAAACAGTGGTCCAGATTTTACTTTTGGATTTGGAATGTTAAATGTGCGCAAAGCCATAGAGGCTATTGAAACAAATAGATTTTTTTTAAATAATTCCAATTCATCTACACCCATTACACTACCTGTAGGTGTAAAACGCTTAAAAGTAATGCTGTATTGGTCAGATGCTGCTGCAACAGTAGGCGCAGCAAGTACTTTGGTAAATGATTTAGATTTAACAGTAACAGGTGCTGGAGGTTTGCATCTTCCTTTAATATTAAACCCAACCACAACCGGGGTAAATAATGTAGCAGTAGAAGGCGCAGACCATACTAATAATATTGAGCAAATAGTAATTGATAACCCAGCAGCGGGTAATTACAATTTAAACGTGAATTTGTTTAATGTGCCAATGGGGCCACAAGAATATGTGGTAACTTATCAGTTAGAAATGAATGGCGTAACGGTAGAATATCCGTTTGGTGGAGAAACACTTGTGCCAGGCGAAACAGAGACAATTATTTGGAGTGCAAATGGAGATGAAGCAAGTAGCTATTCTGTGTATTTTTCAGGCGACAATGGTATTAGTTGGGCTACTATTGCTAGCAATGTTGCCGCTACTGCACGTTCATTAAACTGGATAGTACCAACTACTGCTACCAATAATGGGTTAATAAAAGTTACAAAAAATACTTCGGGCAATTTAGATGTGAGTGATAGCAAATTTAGCATATTAAGTGTGCCTATACCAAGCATTAGCGTGCCTTGCGAAGGATTTGTAAATTTAAATTGGTCTGCTATTGCAAATGCTACAAGCTATGACATATTGCAATTAAAGGCAGATAGCATGACGGTTGTAGGAAATACTACAACTACAAATTTTTTGGTTGATGGATTAAATACTGCAAGTAAATATTGGTTTGCGGTGCGTGCAAATAATGGCAGCACTAATGGGCGAAGAAGTATAGCACAAGAAATACTTCCTGCAAGCGGTACTTGTACTTTATTTAATTTTGATAATAATTTTAAAGCAGTTTCTATAGATGCGCCTTTGAGTGGTAGAAAATTTACTTCAACAACTTTAATAGCTACAGAACAAATAAAATTTACCATAAAAAACTTAGATGATATAGCCTCCACTGGTAGTTATGATTTGTATTATAAAATAAATGCAAACCCTACCATTATGGAAACGAGTACTATTGTATTACCTGCACAAGGCTCTTATCAATATACATTTACAACAGCTGCTGATTTTTCTGCTGTAGGTATCTACAATATTAAGGCTTGGGTAAAAAGAACTGGAGATACACAGTTGGCAGATGATACAACTTATGTAACTATAAAGCAGTTGGAAAATGCAGTACTTACATTACCAATTACAGATGGTTTTGAAACCACCACCACCACAGATTATACAAAAAATACAATTGGCTTAGATGGAGATGATAGAGTAGATTTTAAAACAAATAGCGCAAGAGGAAGAGCTAGAACATTTGTAAATACTGGGTTTGCTGCAAGTGGCACAAAAGCAATTACGCTTGACCAAGGACCAATAGGCGCATTGGTTACAGATAGTTTACTGATGACTTTTAATGCTATAAACTACAACGCAAGCAACCAACTAAGATTAGATTTTGACTACAAAAACCACGGGCAAGCCAACAACCCTAATAATAAAGTATGGATAAGAGGAAGCGATACCAACCCTTGGATTTTAGCTTATGATTTATATGCAAACCAAGCCGAACTGGGGCTTTGGAAAAAAGCATTTATAAACGTAAATAATGTGTTGGATACTGTAGTGCCAGCTCAGCCTATTACTAGCAGCTTTCAAATAAAGCTTGGGCAGCAAGGCAATACTTCTGCTAATATTGCCATTGCGCAGCAAGATATAGATGATGGTTATACATTTGATAATGTAAGATTTTCTGAGGCACTAAATGATATTGAATTATCTTCTGTGCTTGCACCTACGAGTGGATGCGGAGCTCTAGGGTCGCAGGTGTTACAAATAAAAGTAAAAAATTATGGCGCTACTACTGCTATAAATGTACCGGTAAATTATAGAATAAATGGAGGAGCTATTGTAAGCGAAGTAATACCTAATTTAGCAGCGAGTGCTTTTACAAATTTCACTTTTACTACTCCCATAACTTTTACAAATAATACAGATTACAATATTGATGTGTGGGTAAAAGCAGCAAGCGATAATTTTCGTATTAACGATAGTTTGTTGCAATACAATATTCATACAAGCCCTGTTATTACTAGCTTTCCTTACTTAGAAGGGTTTGAAATAAATGATGGTAATTTTTATAGTGCTGGAAAAAATAATAGCTGGCAGCTAGGTACACCAACAAAAACAGTGATTAACAAAGCGGCTAATGGTAGCAAGGCTTGGGTTACAAATCTTACTAACAATTATAATAACTTGGAGCAATCATATTTGTATACTCCTTGTTTTAATTTAAGTACACTTACTGCACCCGTTTTATCGTTTAGCCATATTTATAAAACAGAGCAAGATTATGATTATAACTGGGTAGAGTATTCAGCTGATGGTGGAAAAACTTGGTTAAAGCTAGGAGTACAAAGCACTGGTACAAATTGGTACAACGATGCAAAAAACCTCTGGAATATAAGCAATACAAAATGGCATGTGGCTAGCTATGATATACCAACTAATGCAGTAAATGTAAAATTTAGATTTGCTTTTACCGCTGATGAGGGAGTAACGGATGAGGGTGTAGGAATAGATGATTTACATATTTTTGATAAAAACGCAATTTATATTGGAGCAAATACCACAGCTGTACCTGTTGCAATAAGTGGCACAAGTTGGTTAGATTTAAAAGCTGCCAATGGTGAAAAAATAGCATCAATAAACCCGCAAGGAAATAACCTTGGCACTACCAATGCAGCAGTTTATACCAATACAGGAGCTGTAAAATTTACGCTACCACCAAATAACCAATATTATTTAGATAGAAACATTGTAATTACCCCAACCACAGCACCGACAAGCCCTGTGCTAGTTCGTTATTATTTTACAGATGCAGAAACCAATGCACTTATAAATGCGAATGGCTGTAGCGTATGTAGCAAAATAATTTCAGCTTATGATGCAGGCGTTACAAAATATAGCGGTACTGTAGCAGAAGAAAATGGAAATTTTGATGATAACATTACAGGTATTAAACAATTTATTTTACCAGAAAATGTATTGATTGTGCCATACGATAAGGGCTACTATGCAGAGTTTGCAGTAAGCAGCTTTAGTGAGTTTTGGATAAATAGCGGAGGTATAAATGCTAACCAACCATTGCCAATAAATATTTTGAACTTTATAGCTACAAAGCAGAACAAACAAGTAAACTTATACTGGCAAACTTTAGATGAAAAAAATAATACAGAATTTATTATTGAACGAAGTGCAGATGGAAGAACTTTTACATCTATTGGTAGATTATTTTCTAACAATATTATTGGGGTAAATAATTACAGTTTTAATGATATACAGCCTCTATCAACTACTAATTTTTATAAAATAAAATTAGTAGATATTAATGGAAAAGTTTCTTTTACTGAAACACGAAAAATAAATTTTGACAAGAACGGTTTAGATTTTACAGTTTATCCAAACCCAGTGCAAGATGGATTTTTAAAATTTGCATCTACAGAAAATGTAGAAAAAGCGGTTTTATATGATATAGCTGGAAAAGTAATTACAACATTTACGTTGCAAGGAAGAAATAATAAAATAAATGTACAATGGCTAGCAAAAGGTATTTATCAATTACAAGTATTTACAAAAAATGGTAGCAGTACTCAGAAAATAATAGTAGAATAGCAAAACGTTTTATATTTTTATCCTCAAGCTAAAAACTTGAGGATTTTTTTTGATATAATAATTGTATATTACTTTTATAAATTAAAAATGTATGCCTTTACAACCATGGCTCACCGCCACTGTAGTTCAGATAGAACAGCAAACGCACAATACTCGAAGGTTTTTTATACAAATGCCAAACGAAGATGTTTTTAATTTTATACCTGGGCAATTTGTAACGTTGGATTTACCCATACACGAAAAACCTGCTCGCAGGCTTCGTAGTTATTCAATATCTAGCTGGCCCAACGATACAAATATTTTTGAACTTTGCATTGTATTATTAGAAGGCGGTGCAGGCACTACTTATTTGTTTACTGAAATAAAGGTAGGCTCGCAACTTACCGTACGTGGCCCTGTAGGCGTATTTACATTGCATGAGCATGCATTGCAAAATGATTTGTATCTAATTTGTACTGGCACTGGCATTGCACCTTTTAGGAGTATGGTGCAACAAATAAAATTGCACAATCTTTTGCATAAAAATATTTATTTAATATTTGGGTGTCGTACAAAAGCAGACCTTTTGTATTTTGAGGAATTGAAAACACTTAGCAATAATATGGAAGGCTTTCAATACATCCCCACGCTTAGCCGAGAGCAATGGGAAGGCGCAAACGGCTACGTGCATTCGGTATATAAAAATATTTTGAAAGCTGTACCTAACAGCAATGCAACATTTATGCTTTGTGGCTGGAAGGCAATGATAGAAGAAGCAAAATTAACAATTATAGAACTTGGATTTGATAAAAAAGCGATACACTCTGAGTTATATGGATAAAGTATTTTGTAAATATTAATTTAGTTAAGTTTTACAAATAATTATTTCTATTTTTCAATTTTACTAATAACAAAATTTTCTGTGCAACACACTCCTTTTATTAATATATTTTTCACCTCTCCAGAAATCGTAACTTGTAAATTATTTATTTTAAAATCATCTGCTAAAATACAAGGTAATAGTTTTATATCTATTGTTCCTTTTTCAATTAAATAAAATTCGTCGTTTAACAATTGAACACTTGCTTGTTTATTTAAAATATTTCTACTAGTAACAATATTAGCGAAGCAATTATTAGTTATTCCTTTATCTTTTGTGCAAGAAAGAAATAATGTAATGCATGCCAGATATGTGATAAAATTTTTCATGTATGAATGTTTGCTATAAGACAATAAATTTCTACTTTCCGTTGCATTAAAATTATTCTTCCTTTCTTTTTACAATTAAATACCAAGCATTTTCTAGGGGCAAGTAACCCATATCGTAGCAAAAAAAATACACATCCCCCTTTTTGTTGGTATAGCTATGCGTTCCATATTTAAATTGGAAACCCTTTGCAATCAATTTCTCTTCATTGATTTTTGCAGTTTCCTGCCCCTCGGGTACAAGGTTTTCTAGTATACGGCGGTTTTTGCTAAGTGCATTATTTACATTCCTAATAAAATTATTTGTTGGGCTTTTTAATTCGTTATTATAAGCCGCTCGGCAGTAATCGTCACAAAATTTTTTATCAGAACGCCCTTTTACAACTTTATCGCAGGCGAGGCAGTTTTTACTTTCGGTTTTTTGTAACATAATATGACAGTGGCTTTAGAAGGTTTAATGAATTACTTTTTAAAGATTATAACCGTTTACATACGGCTATAAAGGTAAGTAAAAGGATAATCTCCGAGTAAACTTTTTTTGCAGTCACACCTTTGCATTGTCAAACCGAAATAGAGATTGGCTGAAATAAATAAATTTTTTAAAAACGTTCGTATAAATATTCTCAAACGATATTTTGCGAAACACAAAACAAAACATTATGTACGCATTAAAAAACAAAGTTCAATTGATTGGTAATTTAGGAAACGCTCCTGAAGTGAGAAACACCGAAAGTGGAAAAAAGCTTGTACGCTTTTCTGTAGCTACTAACGAGCAGTATAAAAATGCAAAAGGAGAGCGTGTAACTGAAACGCAGTGGCATAATTTAATTGCATGGGGTAAAGTAGCAGATATTGCTGAAAAATATTTAGCTAAAGGAACCGAGGTTGCCATTGAAGGTAAATTGGTAAACCGTAATTACATGGATAAAGAAGGGAACAAAAAATACATTACTGAAATACAAGTGAATGAGTTATTAATGTTGGGTAAGGCTACTGGTAGTATGGTAGCTTAATTATAGTGAGTGGATGCGAAAGTGTCCACTCCTTTTTCTTTCACTTAATTAACCAACCCTGAAAGGGTTGAACTTGCATTACTAAAGGTGAAACCCTTAGAACAAAAAATCATTATGAGTTCATACACACAAATATTTTATCAAATAGTTTTTGGAACAAAATACCGTTTGCCAACAATTGATAGAAAATACGATAAAGAATTGTACAAATACATTTATGGAATTACAAAAGAAAAAGAATGTAAACTATATCGTATAAATGGTATAGAAGACCATATTCATATTTTTACTGATTTACATCCTTCAGTATCATTAAGCGATTTTGTAAAAGATATAAAAGTAGCTAGTAATCTGTGGATGAAAGACAGTGGCATGTTTCCACTTTTTAATGCTTGGCAAATTGGGTATGGTGCATTTACATACTCGATTAGAGAAAAAGATAAAATTATTAATTACGTTAAAAAACAAAAAGAGCATCACAAAGACAAAGAAACATTTTATGATGAATACAAAAGATTGTTGATAGAAAGTGGAGTGCCTTTTGATGAGAAATATTTATTATAGGAATGCACACGAAATATCTACGGATTACATATCTAGAAATTGCATACCCATAGATTGCATACCACGGATTTCATCCGTGAGTATACAAATTGAACCCTTTCAGGGTTCGCTTACTCTATGCCAACCCTGAAAAAGTTGAACAAACGTAATAAATTACATAACGTATAGGCTTCACATTAACTATGGGTGCAACCCATAGACATTAATGCATAAAACGAAATCCCCAACTCTGAAAGGGTTGAACTTGCATTACTAAGGGTGTAACCCTTAGCACGGGAAAGGTAAAAGCTGATTGAAAAACCAATGCTGACCCTAGCCCTGATAGAAGCGGAAATCCTTTTTTGAGGAACGAAAAAAAAGATTGCAGCGGATAGCAGGGAACAAATGTTGATTAAAGAAAAAATGTTGATGCTCCTAAAAAAAGTAATCTGTATTTTTATCACTCAAAAATAATTATCAAAAAAATAAATGACTGCAACTAATACAACAATTGAACGCAACGAAGTTTTTGAGCTAGCATATCGTTTTGTAACGGAAACGGGAGAAAATATTTTTCTAACAGGAAAAGCAGGTACGGGTAAAACAACTTTTTTGAAATACTTGAGAGATAATTGTACCAAAAATATGATAGTAGCTGCACCTACAGGTGTAGCGGCTATAAACGCCGGTGGTGTTACGTTGCACAGTTTGTTTCAATTACCATTTCACCCTTTTTTGCCTACTATAAATAACAAAGAAGAACTGCTTAAAAAAATGAAGTATAATAAGCAGAGGCTTAATCTACTTCGCAAAATGGAAGTATTGGTTATAGATGAAATAAGTATGGTGCGATGCGATGTAATGGATGCAATAGATACGGTACTAAAAAGTGTTAGAAGGAATTACAATACGCCTTTTGGTGGTGTACAATTATTGTGTATTGGCGATTTGCATCAGCTGCCGCCTGTGGCGCAAAACCACGAGTGGAATATTTTGCAAGAGTATTATGCATCACCATTTTTCTTTGATAGCATGGCCGTGAAGGAACAACAACCTGTACTTATAGAATTAAATAAAATATACAGACAAAAAGAACAATCCTTTGTAGATTTACTGAATAGCGTGCGTACCAATAGCATGACAGCGGATGATTTTGAAATGCTGAATGATAGATACATTGCCGCTTTTAGACCTGCATACGATGAAAAATATATTACATTAACATCTCACAACAACCAAGCGAACATTATAAACAATAGTGAAATAGAAAAGCTCAATACTTCGCCATTTATTTACAAAGCAGAAATAGAAAGAGATTTTCCTGAAAGTATGTACCCTGCTGATGCGGCACTTATGTTAAAGAAAGATGCACAAGTAATGTTTATAAAAAACGACCCAGTAGAAAAAAAATATTTTAATGGGAAAATAGGCGTAGTGAGTGAAATAAGCCACGATATAATAAAGGTAAACTGCGATGGATTTATTATAGATGTTAGCAAAGATACTTGGGACAATAGCAAGTATACTTTAAATAGAGTGGATGGAAAACTTGAACAAGAAGTAGTGGGCACATTTACACAATACCCACTGCGCTTGGCTTGGGCTATTACAATACACAAAAGTCAAGGGCTTACATTTGATAAAATAATGATAGATGCAGCAAGTGCTTTTAGCAGCGGGCAAGTGTATGTGGCACTTAGTAGATGCACAAGCTTAGGCGGAATTGTATTGCTAAATAAAATACCGCAGCATGCTATAAAAGATAATGAACAAGTAAACAAAGGACAGCAAAGCCTTACACACAAAGGCTCGCTTGCTGATAGGTTTGAAGGCGCAAGGCAAGTATACACCCAACAATTATTAGAGGAAACATTTGCTTTTTATGATGTAGATGATGCGCTGTTGCAATTGCGTTTTCACATAGATGCAGAAAGTGGAAAATTGAATAATGGCGCAAGAGAATGGATAGCCCACTTACTGCATGAGTTTACAACTGAGAAAACAAATGGCTTAAAATTTATACGTCAGATAAATACTTTGCTTAAAGATGAGCCTACAGTAGAAAAAAACGAAGCCTTGCAAAGCCGCATTACTGTTGGTGCTACACACTTTTTAGCAAAATTTAATTCGTATATAGATTTATTAAAAAACCAGCCGTTGATTGCAGAACTTAGAGAAACCGCTGATGTTATAAACGAACATTTAGCTAGTACAATAAATGCGCTACATGCTGCAGAATATAATTTGCAATATTGTACAAATCCATTTTCTGTTACTACTTATTTGCAGCACAAACTAAATTATGCACAAGCAAAGTTTAATATTTCTGTGTATGCATCTAGCAAACGGAATAGCACTACTGACTCCCCAAACCCTGAATTGTATGAAACTTTAAAAAGGTGGAGAGATATAATATGCAATGAAAATGATATTCCTATTTATTTAATTGGAGGGCATACAACACTAAAAGATATTTGTATTTATTTACCAAAAACTAAAAGAGACTTACTACTAATTAGTGGTTTTGGTAAAGCCAAGGTAGATAAATATGGTGATGAAATTGTAGAAGCTGTTTGTGATTATTGTGAACGACACCATATTGAAACAAATATGGGTGCTCAAAAAACAGCACCTAAAAAACAAAAAAAGGGGAAAATTGCTAATGTAGAACCTCGAGTGAGTACGAAAGATTCAACCTACCATTTATTTAAAAATGGTAAAACAATTGCTGAAATAGCTATTGAAAGAAAACTAACAACTGGTACAATAGAAGGGCACATTGCTGCATGTATAGAAACGGGGCTTGTAGAAATAAAAGAAGTAATGCCTATTGAAAGGTTTAATAAACTTGTAATAATAATGAAAGAAAAAGGCGAAAAAACGTATACAGAAATGAAAGAACTACACCCACAAATTAGCTTTGGTGAAATGAGGTTTGTGGAGGCTGGTATGAAAGTGAATGAAAACGGTTCTTGATTGTATTAAAAGGGCTGCCAAATAATGGTAGCCCTTTTTTGCTTAAATTCTTTTTCTAAAACTTTGGCTTCAGCAAAATGTTTTTATACGAATTATTATAGGCTGCATGTATAAAAGGTAGCATTTCTTGCCATTTATCTTTAGAATATTTGCTTTTTTACATAATTACAACTCCATCTTTTTCTTCTGCTACGGCTGCATAGGTACCCATTTCATTAGATACCTCTACTGCCATTTCTTTTAAGCCTTCCGCTGTATAACCATCTGGTATTTAAAAAATTTATTGTCCAAAATAAACTTCACAAGTAAGACGCTTGCAGCCCCATAAGCCCTCACTTTAGGCTTATACATACAATTCAAAATACCGTGCTATTATAAAATATACCTTCTTTTGCTACTAATTTTTCATATTCAATGGAAGGTATACCAAAAGGTATTTACACTGCAAAAAATTGGTAGCAGATGTCTCTTACCGATTTGTAATAACTAAATCTTTTGCTGGATTCGCAACGGCTTTTATAGCAAAATTCAAATCATTTTACTCTCTATAAATCTCCTAAACCCAAATTTAATATCACAATAATAAAATCACTATTTATCAAATATTTAGAAGTAGCCTAAAGATCATATTGAACAAAATTTAAAATTTCATATCAATTATTGGTTTTATCAACATTTAGTTTACGCCAAATATCTCTAAGCAATTTTCAACAAATACTTTTAAAGTATATTCTTTGATTACATAGTATTTTCAAAAATATTTTTACAATATTAATAATTCTAAAAAAAATTATTACAATATATTTCATAACAACCAAAATCCCGTTTCACATTATTGCATTCCCAAAAATCCCCTATCTTCATACTCAACTTTGCCTGCATGAAAAAAACAATACTCTCCTTCGCTTTTATCATAAGTTGTTTCACCATTACCCAAGCCCAATTAAACGAAACATTTTCCGATGGAAACTTTACCACAAACCCAATGTGGTTAGGCAGTACAGCAGATTGGATGGTGAACCCAAGCCAACAGTTACAAAGCAATAATACAACTACAAATGGTACATTTTATTTAAGCACAGTAAGTACCATGGCTACCACAACTCAATGGGATTTTTATTGCAATCTTACTTTTAATACCTCTAGCACAAACTATGCAGATGTGTTTCTTACAGCAAGCGCAAGCGATTTAACATTAAATACCACCACAGGTTATTTTGTACGTATAGGAAATACCAACGATGAAATTTGCTTGTATAAAAAAGATGCTACTGGTGCTATTACGAAAATTATTGAGGGTGTAGATGGAGTAACAAATATTAGCAACAATATTGTAAAAATAAAAGTTGTACGTAATGCTGCAAATTTATGGACATTGCAAAGAGATATAACTGGCCTAGGTTCTAGCTATTTTACAGAAGGCACTATTACAGATAATACGTATAATACCTCCGCATTTTTTGGCATACTTATAAAGCAGAGCACTGCAAGTTTTTTTCAGCGTCATTTTTTTGATGATATACAAATACAAACCTACGTGCCAGATATAACGCCACCAAGCATTGTATCTGCTACAGCCCTTACAGCCACAGAGGTAGATATACTGTTTAACGAAGCTATAGATGCAACAACTAGCCAAATAGCCACAAATTATTCTGCAAGTAATGGACTGGGGTTTTCTACAAGTGCGGTTAGAGATATGACCAATACATCGCTGGTACATTTAACTTTTACAAACAGTATTCCGCCACGTATCAATATTACACTCACCGTAAATTCTGTGGCAGATTTATCAAATAATATTTTAAATGCTGGCACAAAAATATTTAGCTATTTTGTACCGTTTCAATACGATATTGTGATTGATGAAATAATGGCAGACCCAACTCCTGTAGTTGGGCTTCCTACAAACGAATGGATAGAGTTAAAAAACACTACAACGTTTAACATTAACCTACAAAATTATAAACTAGGCAAAACCACAGGCGAAAGTGGAGGCATGCCCTCGTACTTACTACCTGCGGGGGGTTATGTAATTGTATGTACAGGCAGCGCAGTAGCGGCTATGAGTACATTTGGCCCTACGATTGCTGTTACAAATTTTCCATTGCTTAATAATGATGCAGATAAAATTTATTTGCGTGCACCACAAGGCAGCATTATACATTCTGTAAACTATACGGATGCATGGTACAAAAACGAATTAAAAAAAGATGGCGGTTGGTCGCTTGAAATGATAGACACCAAAAACCCTTGCACAGGTATAAACAATTGGAAAGCTAGTGTAGATGCAACAGGTGGCTCACCTGCTGTAATAAATAGTGTAAATGCTATTAATGCAGATGCTACAGCACCAAAATTGTTGCGTGCATATCTATCTAGTACAACACAGATAACGCTTTTATTTGATGAGCCTATAGACAATAGTAGCGCAGCCATAGCAGCCAATTACAGCATGAGTGATGGAATAAGTATTACAAATGCATTGCCTCTATCTATTTCTTTTGACAGGGTTTCGCTTACTCTTTCAACATCACTATTACCAAATAAAATTTATACTATTATTGTTAATAATGTAAAAGATTGCAGTGGCAATGTAATTACAAATAATAAAACGGTTAGGGTTGGTACGGTTAGTAGCACAGATAGTATTGATATTGTAATAAACGAAATTTTATTTAACCCAAAACAAAATGGAGTAGACTATGTAGAGTTTTATAATCGCAGCAAAAAAATACTAAACTTAAAAAACGCCAATATTGCCAATAGAAATTCGTTGGGTGCTATTGCAAGTATTTACCAATTTACTACAGAAGATTATTTATTTTTTCCAGGAGATTATATTGTAGTTACTGAAAATGCAGAAATTACCAAAAGGGATTTTGTAGCTAATGAACCCAACGCTATTTTACAATTAAATAATCTTCCTTCTTTTAATGATGGCGATGGTGATGTAATTTTATTAAACGAACAAGGCAAAATTATAGATGAAGTAGCGTATAATAGCAAATGGCATTTTGCATTAATAAGCAATGAAGAAGCTGTATCGCTAGAGCGTATAAATGCAGATGCTGCAAGTGTGCAAACCAATTTTCACAGTGCTTCTAGTAGTGTTGGCTTTGGCACACCTACGTACAAAAATTCTCAAAATAGGTTAGATGCCGAGGTACAAGGCAATATAAAAATAACGCCAGAAATTATAAGCCCTGATAATGATGGGCAAGATGATTTTGCAACATTGCAATACAATTTTCCTGAGCCAGGCAATGTAGCCAACGTTACTATTTTTGATGCCGCTGGCAGACCAGTAAGGTATTTAGAACGTAATACACTATGCGGTACCAAAGGCAATTTTCGTTGGGATGGCTTGGGAGAAAAACAACAAAAACTATCACAAGGTATTTATATTATTTATGTAGATATATTTAACCTAAATGGAAAAACGAAAAAGTTTAAAAATATTATTGTTTTGGCAAGGAAGAATTAATTAAAACTTATCTTTTTTTAAACGGTATGCTATAATTAAAATGTAAATTAATAATAATTCTCAACCTGTGTAAGCCGTAGCAGTTTTTATTAGCTTAATTGTCGTTTCATGTATGAACTATACTATTGGTAATTGTACTACTTATATCATTTGTATTAGCAAAGTTCGCATTCAATGTTTCTTTAATAATTTCTAAACATTTCGTTCAAATTATGAATTTTCTCTTGAAAAATTAGTATTTTTTGTAGTTTTTTAACCCGTTATAATTTTTATAAATTATAAATAATCCTGTCTAAAGTGTTGTAAAGGTGAGTTTGTTGTACCCCGTTTTCAAAAAGAAACCCGCCTTTGACAAACCTAGTTTAAATCTGTTATTCTTCGAAAATTGTACCAGACTAAAATTACAAATGGTATCATTTATTCTAAATAATTTTCTTATTATTTACAACAATTACACATCGGGGTTAAGTACTTAAATTAATTTTATGAGCGACTCCAGCCTAACAATCATTCAGAAATTAGACTTAACTAAATTTTACAACTTATGCTAAGCCTTTGCAATTATTATATAAACTATCTCATAAAACTACTTTAGGTTTTTAAATTAAAAAGACCACTTATTAAAAGCAGTCTTTTTAATTTTCTAATATAAAACTTAAATTCAAACCTTCGTTACCGTTGTACAGTTAGCAATGTACTTTGTCTTTGACTATCTGTAAATAAAACTTTTACAAAATATTGTCCATTTTTTAGATTGTATTGTTCTAAGTTTATTTGTTTACTATTTACTATTGTGCCACCTATTTTTATTTGTGCTACAGTAGCACCCCTACTATCCACAATATTTATTTCTTCCACAGCCTTTGGTTCGGATAGTTTGAGTGTAAAAAAATATGTAGCAGGGTTTGGGTAAGTTGTAATGTTAGCTTTTACTATATTGGTTTCGTCTACTGTTATTATTGTACTGTATTTTTCGGTGTTATTTGTTCTTACAGCTGCTACTCTGTAATATACCAAACCATTGTAAGTAGAGTTTACTATTTGCTTATAGCTATTTTGCCCATTTAATGTTGAGGCAGTTTGTGTAGCTACAGTTTTAAAATTATTTCCATCGGCAGATGATTGTAGATTATACTTGCTTAACGGTTCGTCAGCGTATACACTCCATTTAATGGTGGTTGCTTTTTCAATAGCGTTAAATGAACCTACTAATTCATTAAAGTTTACTGAAAGCAAACCAGAGCTAGATTTAACCTGCCCTGCGCCCGTTATTTCTCCAATTACTTGGCTATTGGTAGATAAGTAAGAGGTAAAAGAATTTGTTTGTAAATCGTATTTATATAATGTGTTATCTGCAACCCCACTATATAATGAAGTGTATACTGTACCATCCAATGCTACACCTGCGCCACTTACATACATTGTATAATCATCAAAGCCGCTAAACTCAAACAATACTTCTTTTATAAATTTTGCTTTTTTTGTAACTGGGTCTATACTAAAAATGCATGGCTTGTAACCTCCTAATATTGGAATATTTACCAAGGCTGTTAATCCATTACTTTCATTGGTCATTAAGCCACCGCCTTTTGCATTAGCGAAACTTACTGTATTTCCTGCTTCATCTACAATATTGTCTCCACTACTTATTGCGTATGGGCTTACTGTAGAAAAACTAAATAACTTATTGTCTTTACTTATTGCATAACCAGTACTAGTAGCTTTTCGTATAGCCATCATATTTATACCAAATGTAGACTCGCTATTTATTACAGGCAGTGCAGTTGTACCGTTTGTACCAGCAGTAGCTCCTACAAAAGATTGCCCGGTGTTTATTTCTGCACCTGTAGTACCTGTTGATTTCTTTAATATGTATAATTTAGGGGTAGCACTATTATCCACAAAAAATACTTGTGCCAATGAATCTGGGTTTAAAGCCATGGCGCCAATATATTTTGATAATGTACTGGCGTTTGCCCCAGGTCTTGTCCAGCTAGTGGTGGTTTGTCCATTTAGCCATTGCTTTACTCCTTGTAAAGATGAGTTAGCATCGCTTGTGTAAATAGGTAAGCTTGCGTTAAAAGGTACTTGTGTTTGTGCAAATGTTGTAATTGCCATCATGCACATAAATGCAGATAAAAAAAAATTTTTCATAGATTTTGGTTTTTAAATAAAGGATGAGTGCAAATTACAAATACATGACATACTAAAATGAAGCGATTTTAACAATTTTTATGTGGTGTACTATAAAAATTTTTGTCGAAAATCTACTATTTATATAATTTTTTGTAGAGTATATATAACAGTTTATAAATAATTTTATTGAGGTTTTCCTTATTTCTTATACTATTTATAAATTATAAATAGTTCTATATAAA
>JANXOQ010000141.1 GCA_025357775.1 Ferruginibacter sp.
TAACAAAGGTATTTTTGCTGATAAGTATGGATTTAATTTTATTCAGTAAAATTCTTATGCTACAGATTTATAGCCTAAAAATAATTTGGAATGTATAAATAACTTTCAAACAACTAATAAACTAGTCAACCAATCTACCAATTAACTTTTCAAATAATATTCAAGAATTTTAGCCATGAACTTTCGTTCCGAATTTACTCCCAAGTCCTTCTCCATAAAAATGAAGCATACTGATAAATTATTATTGGTTGGTTCTTGCTTTACGGAGCAAATAGGGAAGAAGCTTGCTGGGCATAAGTTTGATGTATTAGAAAATCCGAACGGCATTTTATTTAACCCTATAAGTATTGCAAAAGCAGTAATGAGTTATGCAAATGAAAAGTTGTATGCAGAAGATGATTTGTTTTATTTTAATGAACTATGGGCAAGTAGAGAGCATCATACACGATTCTCAAATATAGAGAAAGAAGCTACCTTAAAAAATATAAACGAGTCACAACAAAAAGCTATTAAATTTATAAAAACAGCAGATTGGATTTTGCTTACCCTCGGTACTGCATTTGTGTATGAATGGAAAGATATTTTACCAAATGAAAATTATGATAACGTAGCAGCTAATTGCCACAAAATACCTACAGATAAATTTAATAGAAGATTAACCGAGCCAGAAGAAATAAAAACTATTTTGCAAAAAATGGAAACTGCAGTTAGAGCTATAAATCCTGCTGTTAAATTTATTTATACCATAAGCCCTGTGCGCCACTTGCGTGAAGGTTTTGTAGAAAATAATAGAAGCAAGGCAGCACTAATACAAGCAGTCCACTCACTTGTTAATGAAAGAAATACATTTTATTTTTCCGCTTATGAGCTGGTCATAGACGACTTAAGGGATTATCGTTTTTTTGCTGAAGACCTTGTGCACCCTAATTATGCAGCTACTAATTATGTGTGGGAAAAATTTATACCAGCTGTTATAAATGAAACTTCGCAGCAATTAATGGAAAAAATAAATGAAATAAACGCAGCAATGAGCCATAGACCATTTAATCCAACATCGATTGCACATAGAAAGTTTTTGCAGGTTAATTTAGAAAAAACATTATCGCTTCAAGAAGCATTTCCATACATAAATTTTGAAAAAGAAATTTTGTATTTTAAGTAGGCAAACTAAATTACTAAATTCCTAAATTTTCTAAACTCATAAATTCCATTCCAGCCTCCCAATTTTACCGCCGCCACCTGCAAAAAATACCGAACTGCCTTTTTTTGCACTCCTACATACATGAAAGCTGGTAGTACTTATTTGTTTAAAATTATTACCATCATCATTTGTAATATCTACCCCATTTATGCCGCAGGTAATCCATGTTTGTTTGTTAATATATTCTATGCAAGATCTGTAGCCAGTAGGCAATGTTGCTGGGGCTGACCAATTTATTCCTCCATTTCTTGTTATGAAACAATTTTTAGTGATAGAATCTTTTGTGTTAAAATCGCCACCCACTACAATAAACATTTTATTATTTTTTGCAGCAATTGAGTTAGCTCCTGTTGTTTCTTTGCCTTGCAAAATAGGTAGTTCAATTTTTTTATTTCCAATAAATAAATGTGAAGCCAAACCACCACTTACAAATATGCTATTGCCATTTTTCATGTTTCTAATATTTGTACCACTACTTGCAAATGCTGCTTCTCCTTTTTCAACAACCATTTTTAAAGTTGCTGTTTTATCTTGCCAAGTATTGCCAGCATCAGTTGTTTTTGCTACAAAAAATAAATTGTTTATTGGGTCACCAATTACAATTCCTTCTTTTTCATTTGCAAAATCCATTGCATCTAAAAACATTCCTTTTGTATCATTCATATAAACTAATTTCCATGTTTCACCAGCATCTACTGTTTTTAAAATTATAGCTGGGGAGTCAATCCCCATTATGATGGCAGTCTTTTCATCAAAAGCTTCTATATCTCTAAAATCTGTTCTTTCGTACCCTTTTACAATAAGCCATTGCCAAGTATTTCCAGCATCCATACTTTTTGCTACAGTACCGTTACTGCCACTTGCCCATACAATTTTATCACTAACTACGCTTAGCCCACGTATAGATGTTTTAGTACCACTGGTAAGTAGTTTTACCGTTTGTGCATTTGAAAATATTATGCATTGTAAAAAGAGTAGAATAATAATTAGCTTGCGCATATTTATATTTTTTGAAAATAATAAAAACATAAATTACTACAAATAATGTTGCAGAAAAAATGAAATTTAAAATTTAAAATTCCAAGTTACACTCGGTATTATTGGAAAAATAGATACTTGCTTGCCTTGTATTTTTAAAGTTCCTTCTAATGCACTACCAGTTTGGTCGTAATAAACGAAATATGGATTTTGACGGCTATAAGCATTGTATACACTAAATACCCACTCGGTTTTCATTTTTCTTCCCTCGTTCTTTTTAGGTGTGTACGTGGCAGATAAATCTATACGATGGTATGATGGTAAACGATATTGATTGATATTGCTATATTCTTGTGATAACACACCACCTACTAAATAGAAACGCTGGGGTAGGGTAGAGGCACTACCAGTGCCATATACAAACGCACCCGATAATTTCCATCTTTTATTAAGATCGTATAAAGCTACAATACTCATATCATTTCTACGATCATATTTTGCAGGGTATATATTTCCATTGTTAAGATTTTCGAATTTCCTGTATGTCCAACTTAGCGTATAACCTATCCAGCCTGTAAATCTGCCTTTTACTTTATTTATAAAAAACTCTGCACCATAGCTCCAGCCTTTTCCAAAAGTAAAATCTTCCTCTACATCTTTTAAAGAATTATTTGTATAGCCTTCTCTATATTCAATTTGGTTTTCCATGCTTTTATAATACACTTCTAACGATGTTTCATAAGTATTTTCTTGTAGGTTTTTAAACACACCAGCTGCATATTGCCAACTTATTTGTGGCTTTACTTTATAGGTACTAGGCACCCAAATATCTGTAGGTAATGTAGTGCCAGAGTTGCTTACAAGATGAATATATTGAAGATTTCTTGTAACAGAAGCTTTTACAGATGTAGTATTGTTTATTTCGTAACGCATGGTTAGCCTTGGTTCAAGCCCACCGTAATTTTGTACTGTTTGTCCTTTACCAAAAGTAATGCTGTCCGTTCTCTGCCCTAGGTCATTTATTGTGTAAATTTTATATGCGCCTACTTGTGTAAAATTACTGTATCGTAATCCAGCGTTAATTTTAAACTTTCTTGTAACATCCCAATCATCTTGTACATAAATAGCGGCTTCATTTGCAAATTTTACTTGTGAGTTTTGAGGATTAAAAGTTATTGAATCTTGCTTTCCACTTATAACGGACGGAGTAAATTTATGATGCGTGAAAAGCCATCCAAATTTTAATTTATGACTTGATGCTGGATAATAATCAAAATCTTGTTTTAAGGTGAGGTCTCTAATGCCGGAGGCTAATTGTAAATCCAAACTATTTTGGTTGGCATTAAACGTAAAATTGTAATCATTGTAAACAGCTGTTGTGTTGGCAAATAATTTTCTATTAAATACATGGTTCCACCTTAGTGTGCCAGTAGCATTACCCCATGGGATATTAATATTTAAACTTTGTTTTCCATTTTTAAAATCAAATACATCTCTGCCGAAATAACCGCTTATGTAAAGTCTATCTTTTTCGTTAAATTTATAATTAACTTTTGCATTTAGGTCATAAAAATAATAACCAGACCCATAAAATTGGCTTCCTTTTTTTACAAATGGTTTTGTAAGTGCATCTATGTAAGTGCGCCTTGCAGATACAATAAAAGAAGATTTATCTTTTACAATTGGCCCTTGAATTGAAAATCGAGAAGCTATTAATCCTATTCCACCTTCAAATTGATTTTTTTGGTTGTTGCCTTCCTTCATACTCACATCTAGCACGCTTGAAAGCCTACCACCATATTGTGCAGGCATACCACCTTTTATGAGTGTTACATTTTTTATAGCATCCGCATTAAAAATAGAAAAAAAACCAAACAAATGTCCAGTATTGTAAACCACTGCGTCATCTAGCATTATAAGGTTTTGGTCTGGGCCACCGCCTCGTACATATATTCCTGCACTACCTTCACCAGCATTACGTACGCCAGGCAATAGTTGTATTGTTTTTATAATATCTACCTCTCCTAAAAGTGCAGGTATTCTTTTTATTTGTTCAATGGGTAAAGTTATTTTACCCATTTGTGCAGCCCGTACATTATTTTCCCTTTTGGTTGAGGTCACAATTACCTCGTCTGAGGTAATGCTACCATTAGTCAATATTATATTTACAGATGTATCTTTTGTAAGATTTATATAAACTATTGTAGACTTGTACCCAACATGTGAGGCAACTATTTCATAATTACCAGCAACCATTGTTACAGACCAATAACCATACTGGTTACTCATCATACCATTCTTATCTTTTATTCCAATGTTTGCTGCTATTACCGTTTCGCCACTTTCTGCATCTTTTACATATCCGCTAATAGTATATTTTTTTTGTGCAAAAGTCTTTACATTTAAAAATATAAAAAAGATTAAAATATTTACAAATCTCATACACAATTTCTTTTTTTATGAACGCTTTATAATGGTACTAAGCTTTTTAAAATATTATTTTGCAAAAATAGAATCTACTACCTCACCACAATTAAGCATCCCAGATTTGTATTTTGGATGATTTTTACCTAAATAAGGATTAATAATTTCGGCACTATTGCTTAACCAATTGGCAGCCGTAGTTTCGTTAAAAGCCATTGGGCATTTAGCTACGTATAATTTTTTTCCTTCGTATTTTACCGCAGTTAAAAATGATGGGTACATCATTTCTGTAACCATGCTAAAATCTTTTCTCATTTCAGTTATATCTGTTTGTTGTAATATTGAGTTTGCATTCAATTTTACATCCATTAAGTTTCCTTTCGCTGTTTCATAAATAGAAGTTGTATCCTTCTTTAATTCATCAATTGAAAGTTTATCTAGTTGTAATACAAATTTTCTTGTAGCGGCTTTTGCAGCGGTAGAATCTGCATCCACAAAAGCATTTTTTATTTCTAAATAAGCATCTACAATACTATCTATTTCTTTATTAAATTTTTCTGAATGTTTTTTTAACTCTATATGAGACATTGGTGGTTGGGCAGGTACAGAGGTTTGGTTTTTTCTTATTAAAAACCAATAAGCAGCAAATGCCACAGCAGCCAATACTAATAGAAGAAATATTTTTTTCATACTTAATTATTTTTGCAAATGTACGATTGACAGTAGTTTTATATAGTTTACTCTATATTATTTTTTTAAAAATTA
>JANXOQ010000142.1 GCA_025357775.1 Ferruginibacter sp.
TTACTAGTAAAGTAATATTGTAGGTATATAATGTAATTATTTTTTGTTTACAAAAAATATCCCTAGTATGAAATTATTATTAGATAATTATGATCATGTATGGTTTATTACTAGCTAAAGTCTTTATCAAAATATATCATAAATATAATATAAAGAATCCAAACAAAATTTATGTAAGTTCAAATTTCTTTTAGAAAATATCAATAAAATTATTATTATGATTTATATGATGGGTAATGATTTTAAATTTTATAATACCACTAAATAAACCGAAGAGCCAATTACATAAACTCCCAAACTTTATTTTTATTTCATAATTTTACAAAAAATATTATCAATGATTAAAGTTTCCATCATTACCATTGGAGATGAACTTTTAATAGGACAAGTAATTGATACCAATAGCGCATTTATAGCAAAAGAAATGAATAAAGCTGGGTTTTTAATTAGCCGTAGAGTGGCTGTTGGAGATGACTATTTAGCTATTAGGAGTGCATTAGATGAAGAAAAAAAATATGCAGATATTATACTGATAACAGGAGGGCTAGGCCCCACAAATGATGATATTACAAAATCTTTGTTATGTGAATATTTTGGTGGAAAAATGATTGTAAATCAAGCGGTGTATGCACACTTACAAAATATTTTTGAAAATATTTTAAATAAACCCTTTACTAATAGAAATAAGAAACAAGCAGAAGTGCCAGATGTATGTAAAGTAATTGAAAATAAAAAAGGAACTGCCCCGGGAATGTTTTTTGAAGAAACAATAAATGGAGTAAATAAAATATTTGTAAGCATGCCTGGCGTGCCTTTTGAAATGAAGACTATGATGGTAGACGATGTAATACCAATGTTGCAACAAAAATTTTTAACTACACCGATAAGTCATCGTACATTGCTTTGTGCAGGGGTAGGGGAGAGTACTGTAGCAGATATGCTTCTAGGTTTTGAAAATGACTTACCTAATAATGTAAAGTTAGCATATTTGCCAAGTTATGGTATGTTAAGGCTTAGGCTAACAGGCATAGATAATGATGCTGAAAAAAATAATTTAATTTTAGATAATTTGTTTAGTTCTTTACAAGGGCTTGTAAATGAATTTATAGTAAGTAATGAAGATTTGCCTATGGAAAATGTATTAGGCAATTTATTAAAACAAAATAATGAAACTGTATGTACCGCTGAAAGCTGTACTGGTGGCTTTATGGCGCATCTATTTACCTCTATACAAGGTGCATCTTCTTTTTATGATGGTAGTGTAGTAAGTTATTCTTATAAAGCCAAAGAAGATTTATTGCAAGTGCAAAAAAGCACATTAAAATCTCAAGGTGCAGTTAGCGAAATGGTAGTAAGAGAAATGGCAGCTGGTGCACTCAAAAATATAGGT
This sequence comes from Ferruginibacter sp., assembly GCA_025357775.1. GTDB lineage: Bacteria > Bacteroidota > Bacteroidia > Chitinophagales > Chitinophagaceae > Ferruginibacter. The sequence goes on from JANXOQ010000142.1 coordinate 1,391, forward strand.
TCTACATATACAATAGCTGTTTCAGGTATTATGGGTCCAAGTGGTGGCCTACCTGATAAACCCTTAGGTACTGTATGGATATGTGTTGGTAACAATCAAAAGTTAATTGTACAAAAATTTTATTTTAGATTTGATAGACAAGTAAACATAAGACTTACTGCAATGAATGCCTTTATTATGCTTCGAAAATTTATTATAGAAAAATAATTTTTTTACTGATTTTTTTAGTAAGCTAATATTACTTTTATATTATAGACTTATAATAGTTTTTAAATTTTATTTTCCAAATGTTAGTAACACTTACTATTATTAAATACCGTAAAAGGTATATACCGTTTGCTTTTTTTGCAATGGCAATACATCGATTACCGATGTGGCTACACAAAAATATTAGCTTTTACAAACTAATGGGTACAGGCAAAAATGGCACTTTTGATAAAACACCAGATCTTAAGCAATGGGCTATTATGGCAGCCCATAAAGAAAATGTATCAGAGTTAGGTTTAGCAAACCTTTATGGTAATTTTATAGCAAGTTGGCTACGTTTTTTTAAATGTACTACCACCATTTATGAGCTTGAGCCAATAGAAAGCCACGGAACTTGGGATGGTAAAAAACCTTTTGGAATACTACCAGCAAAATCTGACTACGATGGAAAAATTGCTGTAATTACTCGAGCTACTATAAGACTTAATAAACAAAAATATTTTTGGCAAAACGTAGCACCTATTGCAGCAAAAATGTTACAAGCCAAGGGCTTTATAAAATCGTACGGGGTAGGTGAGGTACCTTGGGTAAAGCAAGCAACTTTTAGTATTTGGAATAGCAAAGAAGATATGAAAAATTTTGCTTACGGTATGAAAGAACATGCAGAAGTAATAAAAAAAACAAGGCAACAAAAATGGTATAGTGAAGATATGTTTACGAGGTTTATTGTAAAGAAAATTTTATAAAAATATAGGATTAAGTATTTTATTCGCAATGTCTAACAAAATCAAACATAACATGAATGATTTTCTAGTTAGCATCGAATTGTAAAATTGTCAGCCTGAGCTTGTCGAAGGCGGTCCAAATAAAGCAAAGTAGTGATTTTTAGAAC
>JANXOQ010000170.1 GCA_025357775.1 Ferruginibacter sp.
TAGATTAAATTTAAATCTAATACAAAATACAAAAAAGGGAGTAAAAAGATTTCATCTTTTTACTCCCTTTTGTTAATAAGTCTTGAACGACATTTTTAGTACCCTCATATAAATAGAGATTTGGAAATTTATTACAACAATATTATAATACTTTAACTACTTGGTCTAAATTAATATAGACAAACTTAGGGGCTTTACCAAGTCTAATAAAACCTTTACCATCTTTTAAAACACTTGTAATTTCATTTGTAAATGGCATATTTGTAAGTGAAAAAGTAGAAGTTGGGTTATTGTTATAACTATAATACACGCTATTATAAGTTCCAAAAAGCCCAGATGAACTAATTACAGTTGCAGAAGTTTTGTATGTAACTGTTTTTGAAGTGACAATAGTAAGATATGATATATCATTTGCAACTGATTTACCAAAAATATCAAGATTATTATTCGCATAAAAAATTCTTGTTACATTTGAGTCTGGTACATTTGCAACCAAAACTGGTTTATTGAAAGCGTCAAGTATTTGAGACTTGGTTGTAAATGTATCTACTGGAAGAACAATAAGCCCAGTTAAATTTAATGTTCCAGAAAGAGTACTTTGCGCCTCTCCAAAACTATTTGTATTGTTGTATGTTATTAAAAATTCTGCTTTCGTGGCTACAGGAGCTGGAACAATAGTAGTTCTTGCTGCATCAACTGTGCCTATTAATAAATACTTCTCAGTTGGCAGAAGAACATTGTCTTTTTTACAAGAAAATAAAGAGACAGTTAAAAAAGCAAGAGAACATATTTTTATTAAATTCTTTTTCATATTATTTTTTTATTTTTTTAAGGTACTTTAGTTAAAAATATATCTTATACCAAACTGCATGAAGTAGGTAGATGTTGGTGTTTGTATTGTTCTAAAAGTTTCGGTAGGTAAATTACCACTTGGGTCTAGTGCTACATTAAAAAGGGGTTTTAATGTACCACCTGCTACAAGAGCGGCTGTGTTAGTAGGTATAGGTGCTAATAAGGTTGCATTACCAAAACTGTTGAGTGTAAGTGTTTTTACAGCTCCCCAATTTTTGTTTAATAAATTACCGAAGTTAAAAATATCCAAACTAAATTGTATTGTATTTCTTTTTTTACCAAGATTTACAAATACATCTTGTAATAATTTAAAATCTATTTGGCTTCTAAAAGGATAAAGACCCTCGTTTCTTTCTGCAGTTTTACCCCTACGTTTACTTAAATATTCGTCTTGTAAAATATAAGTTTCTAATGCATCTGCTTGTTGCGAAACAGAGTACGCAGGGTTTAATGCTGTTGGAGCTCTAGGTACTAACATAGATGTAATTTCTGCTTTGTCTAATGGCACATAAACTAAATCATTAGAATTTCCATCTCTGTTAAAGTCATTAGTATAAATATTTGAATATCTTCCTTGAGATTGACCTTCATAAAATAAAGATACAGTTGTTTTCAGATGCTTTAAATATTCTTTTGCATAAGAAATAGATGCAATAACCCTTGTAGGTACAACAAAACTTGCAGCTGCTAAAGGAGAGTTATTTGAACCATTTACTGTAGAAGTACTCTGCCATGCGGAAGAAGGTTGATCACCATTGCCGTCAAATAAATTAGCAGCTGTAGATGCTACATAAGCCAACGAAGCAGCAAATCCTTTAGAGAAAGTTTTTTCTAATTTAGCAGTTAATGAAGCATAATATCCTTTATCTCCATTTTTTAAAATATATGTGTTAAATGCAGTAGTACCACCAACTGTAGGAATACCAATATTGTTTAAAGAATTTATATATTTTAAATTATTAGCTGCTGGATAAATTAGTCTATTATCATTGTAGCCAGCAACATTAAGTGCTGATGGAGCTACTAGATTTGGATTATCGAAAACTGCAGAATACAAATCTTTATTATATACCCCTTCCATAGTTAAAATTAGATTCTTAGCAATTCTTTTATCAAAACCTACACTTAACTTGAGAGCTTGGGGAAACCTAAAATCGTTTGATAATGCAGATATTGCAGTTGGAACAACCGTGCCAGGTGCAGGTACACTTGCTGGTAAATATGCAGCTGGATTAGAATTAAATGGACCAGGTACAGTAGTGCCCCCTGATGCAACACCGAAAGCTTGTGTAACTTGTAGTAAACCTGCATCACCAGATTGACTAACAATCCATACAAAAGGTATTTTACCAGTAAATATACCAGCGCCACCTCTTATTTGCATTGTTTTATCGCCCATCACATCCCAATTAAAACCTAATCTTGGGCTAAATAAAATTTTCTTTTCTGGTAATGAACCAGTGTTAATTTTTTCACCATTTGCAAAATTCATTGCAGCTATTAATGGATGTGTTTTTATTTCAGTTACATCTGGGTAAGTAGGTAAATCTGCACGTAAACCTAATGTTAACTTAAAGCGTTCGCTTGTAGAAATCTCATCTTGTATAAAAGCTGAATATTGAGCAAACTTAAAACTTGGGAAAGCTTGTGCAAAGCCTGGTGATAAAGAATATGTAATAGCGTAATCAATTGGATTAACACCAGATTTAAAATCATTCCAACTAGCATAAGTATAATAACTTGTTGCAAATCGTTGAAAACCATTTGTAGTGCTACTTAAATCGGCTTGCACACCAGCCGTAATTTGATGTTTATTTAAATTTATCGTAAAATTATCAATGAAAGAATATGCTTTAACTTTACGAAGATTACCTTTAGTAAATGGTTCGTAACCAAATGAAGCAAAAGGAGTGCCACCACTTAATATATCTACAAAAGGAAAATCTGTACTTTCTGATGTTCTAGAATCATCTTGTAAGGTATAAGTTGCTCTTAAAACATTTGTAAATTTTTTGCCAAAAATTGAGTTAAGTTCCGCCGCTACAGAATAAAAATTAGAGCCTTGAAAATAGTTTGAATTTCTAAACCACATTGCGTTTTGACCAGTACGTGTTTGACCACCAGGGTAAGCATTTAAAGGTGACCTTGAAGTACTTGGTGCATTTGGTGTAACACCTTCTACTTGATTGTAACGTACATTAAATCTGTGATTTTTATTTATATTCCAATCCAATCTACCTAGAATTTTAGTGTTTCCGTTTTGTAGGGCATAATTTTGATAATCGCCTGTTTCATAACCATAGGTAGACTTCAAATAACTTCTTATATCATCCATTTCTCCTACAGTAGGCCTCGAAGTACCAGTATTAGCTGCTATAAAAGGTTGCCCAGTGGCAGTAGCTACTCTACTTTGTAAAACGGTTGGTCTGTCTTCTGTTTCATAACTTCCAAAGAAAAATAATTTATTCTTTATGATCGGACCACCAAAACGTACACCGTATTGTTGAAAATTAAAAGATTGTTTTTGTACTTTAACATTACCAACATTTTCGCCTTGCTCATTACCACTTCTAAAATATTTGTATACAGACCCAGAAAATTGATTGCTACCAGACCTTGTAACAGCATTTAGTGAACTACCAATAAACCCAGACTGGCGTACATCAAATGGTGCAAGACTTACAGAAATTTGGTCTATCGCATCTAACGAAATTGGTGAACCGTTTGCTGGAAGGTTTGTACCAATACCGAAATTATTGTTAAAGTCAGCACCATCAACTGTAACATTGTTTTGACGATAGTTACCACCACCTACAGATGAGCCATTAGATTGTGGCGTAAGGCGAGTAATATCATTTAAACTACGAGAAATTGTTGGTAAACGTTGTATTTCTGCACGACCAATATTAGTAGCAGCACCAGTTCGGTTTGCGTTTATAATTGTATTTTTTGTATTTTTTGATGTTACAACAACACTTTCTAATTGACCATTAGTTTTAACTAATTTAGGGTCTATAACAGTTACATCTGCAAGTTGTAGATACACATCATCAAGCGTTTGTGTTGTGTGTCCTACAAATGTAATAGTAATAGAGTAAGGCCCACCAGAATGCATATTTGCAATTGAAAAACGACCCAATTTGCTAGAACCAGATGAATACTTAATATTAGTGGGAGTATAGATAGCAGTTATGCTTGCTCCAGAAAGTACTTTTCCCTCATCATCTTTTACAGTACCCGAAAGAGTACTAGTGGTAACCTGCGCTTTTATTATAAAAGGCATAGAAGATATTGCAATAATAAATGTAATGATTTTTTTCAAATGCATATTAGTTCTAGTTTTAGACTGCAAAGAAAATACATTTTTGCTGAAAACCATGTTAATTTATTAACAACTTTTTATGATTTTTAAAAATTATTATCCCTTATAATTAATTTTTGAATAACTATTTCAGAAAACTTTTTTCGTAAAATTCAAAATTTGAAAGAATTAGCTTTGCTTTTTTTTGTTTCAAGATGCACAAAGTTTTAATTTTAAAAAAATCTCTATGGTATAAA
>JANXOQ010000176.1 GCA_025357775.1 Ferruginibacter sp.
TTTATAATTTAATTACTCTTCTGGCACCACAAATGTAATTGGTTGCTTGCGATAAGCATTTACAATATTGCCATTCTGTTGAGCAGGAGTCCATTTTGGCCCTTTTTTAATAGCACGAACAGCTTCAGTTTCCATACCATACCCAAAACTAGTTAGTGGTTTTACATCACTTATATCACCATTTCTTGCTACTATAAATTGTACAATTACTTGGTACGTACCAGGTGGCGCATTGTTATCAGCAGTTACTTGGGCATTTAAGTTTCCTTCTAGGTACTGCTTCCATTTTCCTGCTCCGCCTGGAAAAGATGCTTCAATTTCCACTTTAGTAAATGGAGCATCATCTTCTACCACTTTAGCAGGTGCTGCTACCACTTGAGATTCTTTTACCTCTACTGGCGCTTGCACTATTTGTTTCGTATTTTCTGTAATTACCGTTTTTTCACTTATTGCAGCATCTTCTTTTATTTCTTCAATCTTTTCATCTTTCTTTACTTCGTTATCCTTTTTAATAACTGGTGGGGTAAATTGGATTTGCTTTATCTCTGGTGGTGGTGGTGGTACTACTGGTGGTGGTATTACGGGTGGTGGTGGTTCATCCTTTTTTACTTCTGCCATGGCAACTTCTTCAGTATTTAAAACCTCCGCCTTTCCTCCTACTGCTTTTGCTAATAAAAACCCTCCTCCTAATAACATTAAGAATATTCCCATTGCAGCTAGAGCCTTAAAAATTCGGGAATTGTATGTTTTTCTGAGTTCATAAGCACCATACGACTTGTTTTTACCTTCAAAGATAATATCAAGTATATCTGCGTTTAAAATTTTTTCTGCTTCCATATTAAAAACTTATTTTATAATTAGATTCAATAGAGATTAATTTCCATAAAATTATTTAACTCCATTTGTAGCTTCTGTAGCGGAAATTAACTTTTTTTCAGTCTCAGTCATTTTATCCTCTGCATAATGCCCAGCTTTTACCCCACAAATCGTCATTTCATCAATAATATTCATAGAATTTCCAAAGGTTGATTGATCATCTGCTTTTATAACATACATCAAATCTCCTTCTGGTGTAGTTTTCTTTTTGTCAGTTATAATTGCTCTTACTGCTTTAAAATCTGATGTTTTAAACTGCTCAGATAACCTTGCTTCATCAAGTTTACCCATGTAATAATATACTTGGTTAGCTTTTCCTAACAAAATCGTCATAGCACCAGATTCTTTTACTTCTTTTTCGTTAGTTTTATCCTTATTTTCCTTGGGCTCATTCATAGCCATGGCTGTAGATTGGCTCATTGTAGTTGTAAAAACGAAAAACGTAATTAGTAAAAACCCGAGATCAACCATTGGTGTTAAATCTACCTTCGTAGATTTTTTTACTGCTTTTTTTACACCAGGCCCTTTTTTGTGTCCGCCTCCCGACGAGGTATCCATTTCTGCCATGATAAATTATTTTTATTATAAATTAATTTTGTGCTACTCACTTTTTGTTGCAGGTCCTTTTTGTTTATTTGAATTATACAATTCTGAACCTACAGGAGCAGCCGTTCCATCAGTTACAATTTGGAACTTATAAATTTCGTTTTTCTTAAATGCTTCTTTAAT
>JANXOQ010000190.1 GCA_025357775.1 Ferruginibacter sp.
CTTACTGTTCTCAATCCTTCTTCTCTCTCGTCTGTTTTTAAAAAATCATCAAATAGCATCCATTCTCCTAGCTCAGCAATTTTATTTTCGTTTATAAATTTTCTGCTTATGTAGTTAAAAGATATTACAAAGTAGGGTGAAAAAAAGTTTTTAAATTTCTCATCATTGGCATGGGTTTTTATTTGGCTTCTTACTTCATAAATATTGAGATCGTTTTTTTCCAATAATGCAAGCAATGCTTTTTGCTCCCATATTTTTTTATGGAATACAAGCCTTTCTAAAAAATCGGCTTTTTCTATTTCTTCAAATACATCGTTTTTATTATAGTTATTCCCATCTATATTTACAAAGCCATCTTTTGCAAAATCAAATTCTGCATTTATTTGCTTTTTTATACGGCTTACATTTATATCTCCGTCTAAAGAAATATCACAATGCTTTAGTAATCGTATGATAGAAATATATTGTTTATTAGCCAATGCCGGTGCCTTTAAAGTCAATGTTATAGTTATGGTTTGCTCTAATAAGCAATGAAGACAAACTAAAAATATGTCTTCTAAATTCTGGGTATTTTTCTTGCTCTAATACTGCATCAGCCATTTTAAAAATAGATTTTGCTGCACTGTAATCTTTAAAGTAATTGGCATCATACCCTTTATACTCTATAAAACGTTGTATTAAAAAACTATTGGTATTGCTAAGCGCTTTCCAATACAAATCATCCATTTGTTTTAGTTTATTTTCAATTACAGATACACTTTTACTTTTTAAAGTAGCGTTTTCTGTAGCCTCTATTTTTTGATAATCTTTTCTCAATTCATCTTTTATAAAATCAGCCATATTAATGGCTTCTAATACCGTTTCTTTAAAATGTAAATATTCTTCAAGTAGCAATGCTATTCTTTCATTGCCCCCAAGTTTATCTGCCTCTTGAGATATACGAGTCATTCGCTCTGCAATAATATATTTTTCATCTGACTTGTCTTTTTCTTTTAGTTTAAACAAAGTCGTTTTCATACTGTGTAAATCCTGCAGAAGAGTATCGCATTTTATTTCCCAAATTTTATCTTCGTTGTATTGAAAGCCTCTTATTGTATCTGTTAATTCATTTTCTAATTGCAAAAATTGCTCTTGCAACCTAGTTATGTTTATTTGTTTTTCTGATACAGAAAATACATTTTTAAATTCTTGCTGTGTCATTACCAAATACACCGTGGTATTCATAACCCTAGAGTCATTTACCTCTATTTGTATTTCTATATCACTTCCTTTTATTAAATCTGATTGTAAATTTTTGCCAGATATTTCTATACAACCTATTGTAAGGTTGGAAGAAGCTCGGCTATTTCTATCGCCTTCTAAAATATTTATGATGATAGATTCTTTAGCGCCTTTTGTAATCGTTTTAGAAATCTCTCTGTACAAAGTTCTTTTTTGTGGTAGTAAGCTATTGCGTTCAAAAATTACTTCCAACTTGGTGGTTTTATTTTCTAGGTCATCTATTTCAATGCAGATATCGTGTGGCATAGGTTGCCCATCAATATTGTAAATACCTTGTGCAATATTTATTTCTTTGCTCAATGATTTGATGATATTTTTTTGCTCATCATACACCTGTAGCGCAAACATATTAGTACTTGCGGGCAGCAAGGGAAGAAACTCAGTTTTCTTTGCTTTCAAATTTATAAAGCCAGTATCAAAACCGCCATCTAACCTTGTTATTCTGTAAAAACTATTTTCATATTGTCCGCTACAAGCCATTAGCAATACCTCTTCGGTATCTCTACTGCTTCTGTTGTAAGAAATATCTAACTCTATATTTATGGTATTAAAATCTATAGAAGCTAATAAATCTGTACCAATGGCTTCGTTAGAAATAACTGATTCCACAACAGCAGGCTCATAATATTTATTAGCTGCATAGTATGCCGCACCCACTGCAATAGAGTTGGTAGGGTCTATAGAAAAATTAATAGAAATGCCCGTTTGCAAGCAAAGCTGCTCCCTCACTTGTGGTAAAAATGTGCTGCCACCTACCAATATTATTTGGTGAATATCTGCCGCTGTTAGTTTATTATTTTCAATAATGGTATGAATTAGTTTAATAGTATCATTGATGATAGGCAAAAAGATTTCATCTACTTGTTCCTTAGTAATGGTAAAATAAAAATCATAATTTTTACCATTTAATGTTGCGCTAAAATCTATAACGGTAGCCTTTGCATTGGATAATTCTTTTTTAGCTTCTTCTGCATAATACATTACTTGGTAGTACAACATTTCATACTGCCCGTATTTTTCTCTAAAGGCTTCTTCAAAGTTTTCTATACCTGTTTGTTGTATTATTTGTGGTACAATAATTTTATTGATAATGGCAAAATCTAAATCCATTCCACCTAAAAAATTATTGCCTTCATGGTCTATTACTTTTAAATCTTCTGCAGTAGATTTTACCAATGCCACATCAAAAGTACCGCCACCAAAATCGTATACCAACCAGTAACCATCTGTTTGTACTTTTTCGCTTGCATTAAAAAATGCAAGGCTTGCCGCAATGGGCTCTTGCAATAAAAATACTTCTTTAAAACCTGCTGCTTGCCCAGCTTTAAGGGTAGCATTGCTTTGCATGCTGTCAAAAGAGGCTGGCACTGTTATTACACAAGCTTCTAATGGCTCGGCACTTTGTTCAAAGTTTTTAAGTTCATTTAGTACCAAGGCCGAGAGTTCTACTGGGGTTACATTTTCATCTATGTTAACTACATAGTATTTTTCATCAGTACCCATTTTTCTTTTAAACCCTCCAAACACATTTACGGCATCTTTGGTGAGGTATTCTCTTGCTTTATCACCCACCAATATTCTATCGGTACGATATGCCACTACCGAAGCCAAAGTTTCTTTTTGCCCAATAGGATTTTTATATACACGCACTTTGTTGTGCTCATATTTTGCTATAAGGGAATTGGTCGTTCCTAAATCTATTCCTACGTTTACGGCTTTCATTGGGGTATTATTTTTTTTCAACCATTACCACTGCTTTTTGTACGAGCTGCAAATTTCCGTCTACTTTTTTATAAATAATGGGTTTGATAGTTTTTGTTATTTTCATATTACTTGCTGCCTGCCCCACAATATTGGCTTCGCAATCTGTTCTTGCTTCGCTGTATGTTTCATTGGTGGGGTCTTGCATGGTAAATCCTTCTTCTTCAAAAATAGAAAATAAGCGGTTAAAATTTCTTTCAAAATTATTAGCTTCGCTTAGTGCATTTATTTTGGATTGTATTTCGAAAAGCTGGTTTATGATTTGCAGTTGGGTGGTCATGTAAATGTAATAATGAGGTATTGGATTTTTAATAAAGGGCTGAGGCTATTTGTTAATCTGTTAATGATTATAGAAATTATATTGTTTTTAAATCAATTTTTTTTATTTTGTAAATGCTTAATAATACTCTTGCGTTTTTCATTTTAATACTTTGCAAGCAAAAGCTACTAAATTACCAAGCACACTAAAATGTAGTCCCTTTTATCTTCAATATTCAATAGCCCATAAATAATTAATGGATTATTTGTAGTGGTTAATTTATTAACTTCTTTTATGATAACTTTGTGTTTTTTGTGCAAATTATACCTCTAGTCACTTTTTTTAACTTGCGAAATGTTGTATCAAATACTTCATTTGTTATAGTATTCTCTATAGAATCTATTAACTTATCAATTATAAAATCTAATGCTAAATTTTCCTTTCTAAACAAAATAAAGATACAAAAAACTTTTTTATTTTACACGTTATATAAGAGGATATTAAAAGTACAAAGTTTTAAACAAACTAAATAAATTATCAAAATAATACTAAACAAATTAGCTTAATAAATAACTTTATCTTAATTTTGAAATTAATATATATTTATACTCAAAACTAGATACATCACTTTAAAAAACAACAACATGAGCGCAGCAGCAGAAAAAGCAGAGAAATCAGAAAAGTTTAAAGCCCTTAAACTTACCATGGATAAAATAGACAAGGACTATGGTAAAGGTTCTGTAATGATGATGGGCGATAAAGGAGTAGTAGAACAAGAAGTAATATCTACAGGTTCTTTGGGACTAGACGTTGCACTAGGTATTGGTGGCTTGCCAAAAGGAAGGGTAATAGAAATATATGGCCCAGAAAGTAGTGGAAAAACAACCCTTGCCATACATGTTATAGCAGAGGCACAAAAAAAAGGTGGCATGTGTGCATTTATAGATGCAGAGCATGCTTTTGATAGTGGCTATGCCCAAAAGCTTGGAGTAGATATTGATAACTTATTAATATCTCAACCAGATTATGGTGAGCAAGCATTGGAAATAGCAGATAGATTAATACTAAGTGGTGCGTTAGACGTGGTGGTAATAGACTCTGTAGCAGCACTTGTACCAAAAAGTGAACTTGAGGGAGAAATGGGAGATAGCAAAATGGGCTTACATGCTCGATTGATGAGCCAGGCTTTAAGAAAATTGACTGCTACCATAAATAAAACAGGTACTATTTGTATTTTTATTAACCAGCTTAGAGAAAAAATTGGGGTAATGTTTGGCAACCCAGAAACAACCACGGGTGGTAATGCTTTAAAATTTTATGCATCTGTAAGATTAGATATACGCCGAGCTGCACAAATAAAAGATGGCGATGAAGTAACAGGTAACCACGTAAAAGTAAAAGTGGTAAAAAACAAAGTAGCCCCACCATTTAGAATAGCAGAGTTTGATATTGTATACGGTGAAGGTATTTCAAAAACGGGCGAAATAATAGACATGGGTGTGGAGCTTGGTATTGTGCAAAAAAGTGGTAGCTGGTTTAGCTACAATGGCGATAAGTTAGGACAGGGTAGAGAATCTGTAAAGCAACTAATGCACGACAACCCAACAATGGCAGATGAGATAGAAGTAAAAATAAGAGCCAAAATAAAAGAAAATAAAGATGGAGTAGTTGCAACTGCAGAATAAAAAACTTAGGGTTAGTAAATAATAAAAAGGTTGTTTCACTTTTAGTGAAGCAACCTTTTTTATGGTGGATACACTTCTATCTATAAAATAATTAAATCTATTATTTTGTAGAGGCATATAAATTAGTAAACGATTTAAAAACAATATTTTTTGTGGGAATAGCAAAAAAACGATTGGCAAGCCACAATAACAAACGTATTAGTAGGTATTGTAGAAGTATTCTCTTTTGTAAAAAAATTAAATCATTTATGGTATATACATTCCTATTAAGAATAAAGCTAAGGTAAACTTGTCGAACCAAATGCGATTACTAAAACATTCCTTCACAAGCTATTAATAATAAATTTCCTAAAACGATTATTTAAAATTTATTGAAATGTCTCCATTACCTTAAAAGCAAAAGTCAGCTTCGTCTTTACATACAAGCCTCTACAAGTATAATTTGACTAACAAATTAATAGTCAAAAAGTATTAGCTGCAAAAAACTTAAAATATTTTTATCGGTGCTTTAAAATGATACCTTTATTTTCTTTAGAATTTGGCTAAGTTTGTTATAGTATTATTTAGACCTTGTCCAAATCTGTGTTCTGTAAAATGGACCCCAGTATCCTCTTACTTTTATGGTATTTGCATCTTTTAGCCACATAGTGCATTTGTATGTTTTTCCATTTTCGGGGTCATAGATTGTGCCGTCTTTCCATTCGCCATCTTTTATTACAAAGTCTTTTAAAATTAACAACCCTAAAATTGGTGTAGTACGCAAACCTTTATCTTTATTTTCTTTATCTACTTTGGGTTTTCCAATTTCATCAAGCGGCTCTTTTAGCCATATTAGTTTGCCATAATATTTTCCGTTTACTTCGTATATTTCTGTTATGCCTTTTCCACTTTCAGAAAGCCAACTACCTACAACTGTATTTTGTGCAAAAGAAGATATGGATAGAAATAAGCTTAACGATAAAACTGATAAATAACGATTCATTTTTTATTTTTTTTGCATGAAATATTTTCCAACTTTAGGCAATTTAGAAAATTCTTTGTGTTCTACCAAAGTAAGAAATTTTGCATAAATTAAAATTAATATAGTTGCTAATAAAAAATTGAAATATTTGTTAGGTATAAGCAATACAAGTCCCTTATGTAAGAAAAATATAACTACAACTATTACTATAAATGCTACCAGTTTTTTCCAAGCATACGGAATAGGGTAATGTTTTTGCCCCCATATAAAAGAAATAACCATCATGCTACCATAGCAAAAAAAGGTAGCCCAAGCGCAAGCCATATAACTAAAGTACGGTATAAAAATGGAATTAATAGTAAGTGTAACTGTTGCACCTATTAGCGTTATCCAAGCACCATACATTGTTTTTTGAGATAGTTTATACCAAATAGATAAATTATAATAAATACCTAAAAACATATTTGCTAGTAGAAGTATTGGTACAACTTTAAGCCCTACCCACAGCATTTCATTTCTTATAAAATATTTCCAAATATTAATGTACAATGCCACAAACAAAAACATAACCGTAATAGTTATTACAAAAAATTTCATTACACGGGCATAGGTTTTTTGTGGATTATTGCCTTGTGCTTGTTTAAAAAAAAATGGCTCTGCACCCATGCGAAAAGCTTGTATAAATAGGCTAATTAATATTGATAATTTATAGCAAGCACTATAAATACCTATCTCTAATTTTGCTGCTTCTTGTGTAGCTACTGGCGCCCACCAACCAAGCATAATTCTGTCAAAGGTTTCGTTTATCATACCACCAAAACCTGCCACTAATAATGGTAACGAATACAAAAGCATTTGTTTCCATAAAACTTTATTTAACTTAAAAGTTACTGACAACAATTCTTTAGAAAGCAGTAATAGTGTAATGCCAGATGCAAATAAATTAGCAATAATAGCATACCCAACGCCATAATTTTTTATATACCAAGATGCCACCCAACCATTAGGATTATTGGCAACAATATCTGGACATACGCTAATAAAAAAATAGGTGAGTATCATTGTAACAGCTATACCAATAATTCTTATTAACGCAAACTTTTTTGGTTTGCCATCTTGCCTTAGTTTTGAAAAAGGAAGTGTAGCAAGCGTATCAAAAGCAATAATAAATGTACTAAATTTTATAAATTCTGGGTGGTCATTTAATTTTACAAAATTGGCAATACTCCCATTTGATATAAATAATAATAGTGATAGTAATATTGTGGAAACGAAAATTGAAATACTTGCAGTATTATATATATCTTTTTTAAATTCGTCTTTTTGTACAAATCTAAAATAAGCAGTTTCTAACCCGTATGTAAATATGACATTTAAAAAAGGAATGGCTGCATAAACAACACTCATTTCTCCGTAAGCTGCACCAGTAAGTTTATATGTAAGATAAGGTGTAAGAAGGTAATTTAAAAACCTAGCTGCAATGCTGCTGCCTCCATACCACAATGTATCTCCTGCCAATTTTTTTATACCGCTCAAAGGTTAAATATTTTTTCAAAAGTAATGAAATGCTTGTAGGTATTCGCCTTAGGCAAATACTTTTTTGTGTTTGACCCATGCAGACTGTTTCTTACTCTGAACTAGTAAGCGCCTACGGTAAAGCACTTGTAATAGGCAAGTAACTGCTATTTTTTGTAAAACTAGTATCCGTTAAAGTATATAAAAAAACAACCAATTGCTTTTTCTCTTTTTCTGAAAAAATAATTTTCTTGCGTAATAGTGGGTCAAGGTTTATTGTAGCTGTATCTATATTTGTATAATGGTTTATTACTTTATATAAATCATTATATCTACCATCGTGCATGTAGGGCAAACTCAATGCCACATTGCGAAGTGTAGGCACTTTAAAACTTAAAGAGTCTTTGCTATTTAAAGATATCTGCTGCCTTCCAATATCATTAAATCGGTTTAATGTTATTCCATTGTTACGAAAACTATTATCTGTAAACAAAGGTTCTTTGTGGCAGGTATTACAATTTGCTTTAAAAATTTCGTACCCTTTTTCTTCGGGTAAAATAAATTTATCTTCTCCTCGCATTATTTTATCATACCTACTATTGCTACTTACTAAGCTGCCTACGTATTGTGTAAATGCTTTTTGCATAAGTTC
Organism: Ferruginibacter sp.; assembly: GCA_025357775.1. Taxonomy (GTDB): domain Bacteria; phylum Bacteroidota; class Bacteroidia; order Chitinophagales; family Chitinophagaceae; genus Ferruginibacter. The sequence continues at coordinate 8,115 of JANXOQ010000190.1, forward strand.
TGTTGTAATATTTACACTACCAAAAGCTTTTAAAAATAAAGGAGCATACGTTTTATCTGTTTTTATTTTTAGTAACACGGTATCCAATGTTTCTCCCATTTCATTTTTAGCGGTAAGTGGGTCAAGTGGTTGATTGTCTAAATGATTTATGCCTCCATCCCAATGCCATTCTTTCATCCAAGCAAGGTTAGCAAGAGATGGCGCATTGCGTGTGCTAAAACTATTAAATACACCATGGCTCAAATCGTGGTCGTAGGTACTAAAGGCGGCAAATTGTTGGTGACAACTTGCACAACTTACTTCACCATCTTTACTTAGCCTTGCATCATAAAATAATTTTTTGCCTAATTCAAATCCTTCTTTTGTTAAAGGGTTTTTTGCAAAAATGTTAGTAGGTGGTTTGGGAAATCCTTTTGGAATATTGAATGATACAGGCTTTGGGGCATAAGCAATTTTACCTGAACCAATCATCATTAGCGCAGCGGCAATAAATAAGAAAAAGTATATGGTTATTTTTATTTTCAATTTTAAAAATTTAAACACAAAAAAGCAAAGTACCATAGCGAACTTTGAAATATTTCTTTGTGCTTTTTGCGGTAAAAATCCGCTACTGTTTTTGCCGAGAAAACGATTAGTCAATTTGTTTTTTTAAGGTCAGTTTTTCTTTGAAATTTAAAGCAGGGTTGAAAATGCTGCGCATTTTACATTATACCCAATGAACTATTTAACTCTTCAAAAAAATTCAACTACCTATAACACTCCACATTCCCAAAAACCCATCTGCAGCCATCTTAGCTTGCTTGCCAGGTGCTGCTATCACAGGGTTTTCAGCAATTTTTATGTTACTCCAATATTTATCCAAATCCATTTGTATAATTATTGTATTCCCTTTCTTTTTTATAGGCAAAAATATTTGTCGCTGTGTTTTATATACTCCTTTATATCCACCAATATGTTGCTCTATTCTATTTCTATCTGCTTTAGATGAGGAGGAAGTGCCTTCTAATTTAAAAAAAACATACCCATTGTTCCATGTCCAAAACATATCGTTTAATGGGTCTAATGCACCGCTTTGTGCACCGCTACAATTTAAAGCACTGTCTACACCAATATTAAAAGATATACTTACAATTTTTCTTTGGTCATGTTTAATTATAGAATCGTTTTTGCAGGCATCTATCAAGTAAACTTTTTTATCAATTTCTAATTTATGGTTGGTAACAAAAGAAATGTTACTCAAATAATATTTTAATTTACTCACTGTGTACTTTTCACCATAAGTATTTGTGTATGTGCTATCTTTTAGTACAATCTTTTTTCCATTTGCAATGTGTTCAAATTTTATTATAAT
>JANXOQ010000113.1 GCA_025357775.1 Ferruginibacter sp.
GAGGAGTTTGTGTATATATTGGGTACTTTCCCTATAGTAAAAGCCGAGCAAAAGCAATTGGCATTGCAGCAATACCAACTGCTAGCCCCACAGTTTCTAAAAGATGTACCAGCAGCATTTAATTGGGCAGCCCTTATACAACAAGGCGAAAGCCAAACCGTAGAGTTTAAAAGCACTTTACGGATAGATGTAAAAACCAACAAGCCCGAAAAATTTATAGAACACAGTGTATTAAAAACATTGGCAGCATTTTTAAATTCGGGTGGTGGCACATTGCTTATAGGCGTAGATGATGATAAAAATTGTATTGGTTTGCAGCCCGATTTTAATTCGTTTAGCAAAGCCGATAAGTTAGATGAATTTCAAAAACATTTTGATAACCTATTATCAAAAAGTATTGGCAACAGGTTTCACCGTTATTTAAAAGTGGCCTTTATAGAAATAGATGGCAACACTATTTGTGCCATAAGCATAAAAGAAAAAAGCCAAGAGCCAGTGTACATAACCAACGATGCAGGGCAAGAAACTTTTTACATACGCCGCCAAGCAAGCACCATCGATTTAAAGCCCAGCGAAACCATAAAATATATACAGGAGCATTGGAAATAAGCATAAAGCTTTAGGAACTTACATTTATATGTTTTAAAATAAAAAAATGAATAATTTTTATATCCTTTTTTTTGATACCATGCATAATTACAATAAGGAAGAGAGCATTGTACAAAACGTAATTGAAAAATTATGTACATTTTATTATCGCAATGCTGCTATTAAAATTTCCAATAGAGTTTTACTCATAAATGTACCTCAAGCCGAAGTTAATAAATACCCCTTGCTAAAAGATTATGTAGAAGAAGCTATACAAGCAGAATATGATTTAATTAATACGGAAAATAGAAATGATATTAAAACTTTTATACTACCAGTACAATTAAAAGATATTGAGCAGTATAAAGTAAATTATAAAAAATAGATAGATTTTATTTTAGCAAATGATAATAAATGATACTAACTCCAAAGCATTTTATTTTTATAACCGTATCAAATTATTTAACCACTTAGCAAGCGGCTAATTTAAAAAATGTTTTACTACCGTACAAGCGTTTAACAGGTATGAATTTTATAAGGCTTACAGAAAAATATTTGGATTTTACTGCATTCAAGGATAAGCCAATAAAACCAGAAGATATTTGGATATTTAATTACCTAATGTATGAAAACAAGCAAAAGGAAAATCAAAAACTATTTGAAATTGGAGAGAAAATAAATTTTAAAGGTAAATTACTCAAAAAAAGGCTGTTAGTTAAATACGAAACTAAAATTATTATTCCACAGCTTAAAGCCTTGCAAAGTGCAAATATGATTTTAGGTAATTTGTGTTAAGTAATTTAATTTTAATGGTAATATTATAGATTATTTCACTTCACATGTTATTACTACAAAGTATAAAAAGTTTATAAAAATAATGTCACACAAAACAAAAATTACGGGTAAATAAATCAATAAACTGCACAGCCAAGGTGCTTACTTTTCAATATTTTATACGTTACATTCAAATTACACCTATATTTATTTAGCAATACTATTATACTTATAACTAAAATACCCTTAGCTTTAAACAGAATTTAGCACTATATTTGCACTCAATTTTACTTATAAGAGAAATAAAATGCAATAATTGTTTCTTAACTTACGTTACTTCGATACTATAAGTGAATTACGAAATTATACAACTAGATGAATTTACAGGTACTAAAGCTACCATCTATTCGGCATTGCCCGAAGGAGAGGAACATACGCTATTTGATAGATTTGTAGAAGAATATAATAAAGACTTTCCTGAAGAAATATTGAGCATAGCTGATTTATTAGAAGATATGGGCTGCAAGTAAGGTGTAAGAGAAAACTTAATAAAAACAAAGGAGTATAAACCAGGCGATGGCATTGTGGCTGTTTATGATAATCCAGATAAAAATTTACGGTTGTATGGTATTAGATATGGATCGGCAATTTTGGTACTAGGTAGCGGCGGTGTAAAAGCTAAAGAAATACAAGTATGGCAACAAGATGCTAAACTAACAAATGAAGTAAAAATTGTTATAAAAATAAGTGAAGATATTTCACAAAGAATTAAGGATAAAGAAATAAAATACAGTGCAGATGGATTAGAATTATTAGGTAACCTAAATTTTTCAGACAATGACAACCAATAACAAACCAAAAAGAACAAGCAGCCCATTAATTAAGAAAATATTAGCGGAAGCAACACCTGTACAACGCATACAAAATAAAAATAGGGTTGCACTTGCTTGCCGTATTGACGACCTTATAAAATCAAAAGGCTATACCTATTCTTGTTTTGCAACCAAAATAGGTAAGCAACCTTCCGAAATTACAAAGTGGCTCAGTGGTACACATAATTTCACTATGAATACATTAGATGAAATTGCCTATCACTTGGCAGTGGCAACTGCATTTCTAATGCAACCACAGCCTGAAAAGGTAATTTATAAAAGCAAGGTTGTAGTAGTCACTAAAATAATTGAAATAGAGCCTTCTTATTATCAAAGTAATTATGGGTTTGATTATTTAAATAACAATTTCGGTGGCAGTCAGATAAAAAATAGTCATTTTTATTTAAAAACCGCTAATGCTTAAATCATGGAAAATATTATGAATACTGTAGAGGGCGTTAAAGATGCTATAATACAATTTAGAGCAATTGAATTATTGAATAGTAGTATTTCAGCACCATTAATAAAAGATAGCAATAACAAGGCTTTTACTTTCGATATTAGTACAGAAATACAATTGAATGAAGAAAACAAATTTATAGTTGTAATAATTGGTATTAAGATATTGAATGAGGCTAAGGATATTTTATTTGGCACTCTTACCACAAGCAATATTTTCTACATTGAAAATTATGATGAAGTTGTAACAAAAAATGAAAGTAATGAAAGAGTTTTGCCAAACAGTTTAATTGTAACCCTTAATTCAATTTCATTATCTACAACAAGGGGTGTAATGTGGTCTACATTTAAAGGAACAATGCTACATAATGCTCTATTGCCTGTACTTGACCCAAAGCAAATAGAAACACAAAAAGCAGAATAATTTCACCAAGCCCACCGCACAAAGTACGGCTTGTCCCACGCCAAAATACAAGGGCGTGGTACTCTATGGCATTGCAGTCATTTTTTTGTCATAGTTTTTGCACCTACGCTATTACAGCACATTTATTTTTTTAAAAGACAGAGAAAAAAATAAAAGAGCTGTAGCTTAAACACAACACAAAAACCTACGCCAAAAAAACTGCCTGAAGCTAGTTATACTAATTTGCTTAAATAATTCCGATTATATATCTTTGAGTAAAAATGTATTTTATGGCATACTCAGTAGATTTAACATCAAAAGAAATTATTGCATTAAAACGACTTAGACGAGTAGAAAAGGATGGGAAAATTTTGCGTCGATATCAATGTATTTGGTATGCTCATGAAAAATTTCCTAAAAAAGAGATAGCTTCTATGCTTTCCATTAGTATAGATACAGTAACTGATTGGATTAAGTTGTTTAACAAAAATGGGTTAGACAATTTAGCAAACCTAAACTATGAAGGACGGCGTCCTTCTTTATTAGATACTGTTAAAGTTGAATTACTTAAATACATAAAAGATGAATCAGTTAGCCAACTATCAGAATTACAACATTTTTTACTTGAGCAACACTCCATTGAAATAGAACATAGTTGGCTAAGCCGTTATTGTAAAAAAAACTCTATTGCTCTTATAAGAAAACAAGATTAATACCTGGCAAAGCTCCTCTGTACCGGTACAGAAAACATTCATATCCATGATGGAAGAGCTATACAAATGTGCTAGTAATGATCATTCACAAGTTTTGCTCTATTTGGATCCTATGCATCAAATACATAACAATGAAAATGATTATGCTTGGCAACCCAAAGGACTTAAAGGAACAAAACAAGTACTTGCCAATACTGGAAGAAGGAGGCTCAATATAATTGGTGCTATCAATCCTGTAACGCTCCAACCAACCGTTTTACTAACAGAAAACAACTGTTGTGCAGAGGTAATAGAAGCTTTTTTAGAGCAAATTAAAATACAGTATAGTGAAGCCAAAACCATATGTATCATTTTAGATAATGCAAAATACCAAAGAAGTTACTTTGTACAAATGGAAGCAAGGTTTTTAAATATTGATTTAGTTTACTTACCACAATATAGTCCTAACCTAAATCTAATCGAAAGACTTTGGCGCTACTTCAAAAAGAAAGTTATGAAGAATAAATACTACCAAGACTACACAAAGTTTGAAAATGCGGTAGAAATGTTTTTCGAAAAATTTGAAGACAGAATTGATGATATGAAAACATTGTTAAATTTTAAATTCGGAATTATTAAAGCAAATTAATAAATAAAAGGTATCATTTATAGTCGACACATTTATGTCTGCAAACCATTTGCCAGTCAATAATAAATGAACCAAGGATGATAGATTAACTGTGTTTGAAAAGAAATTGTAAAGCAATTTAATTTATAAAAATATAGCTCTATACCCCTGTTACCCACAGAAATTACCAACATTGATAACTCATGTGAGCTAAAAAATGGGCGAAAGATACAAAGCAAAAAATCTCACAACTTATTATTAGGCCTGAAATCTCATACTAACGTAAAAAAATATTTTATTGTAGCATAACACTCCTAATTATTTTTTTGAGAGAATGAAATGTTTATGAATGCTGCAATCTAAACGTAGAAGTATTTAGAAACTAATAGTTACTTTTGCAAAAAATTTCAAAAATGTTATTAGGGTTACAAAATCTTACGTTTGAATTTGGAGCAAGAACCATTGTAGAAGATGCAACCTGGCATATACAGCCAGGCGAACGTATTGGACTTATAGGCTATAATGGTACAGGAAAATCCACTTTATTAAAAGTACTTACGGGTCAATACTCTCCTGCCAAAGGCACCGTAGAAAAAGGTAGAGAAACCACTATAGGTTTTTTAAACCAAGATTTGCTAGGTTTTGAAACAGATGAGTCTATTTTGGAAGTGGCCATGGGCGCTTTTGAAAGAGTGAAAGCCATAGAAAAAGAAATGGAACTGGTTGGTGCAGAGTTAGAAAAAACTGGTGATGATAAATTAGCAGAAAAATATTCAGATTTATTACACGAAATGGATGTGCTAGATGGATACAGCATTCATCATAGAACAGAATCAATTTTACAAGGGCTAGGTTTTGCTAATGAAGATTTAGGCAAACAATACAAAATGTTTAGTGGAGGTTGGCGTATGAGGGTGTTGTTATCAAAAATGATTTTGATGAACCCAGATGTGTTGCTGCTAGATGAACCTACAAACCATTTAGACTTACCGAGCATAGAGTGGCTAGAAAAATATTTATCTAACTACCCAGGTGCAGTGGTTATTGTAAGTCATGACCGTTTTTTCTTAGACAGAATGGTAAATAAAATTGTAGAACTGTATCAGCGTGAATTGCATTTTTATACAGGCAACTACTCCTACTATATGGAGGAAAAAGATATTCGTATAGACATGCAGAAAAAAGCTTTTGATAACCAGCAAGATTATATACGCCAGCAAGAAAGATTTGTGGAGCGTTTTAAAGCAAAAGCTAGTAAAGCCGCTGCTGCACAAAGTATAGTTAAACGATTAGATAAAATTGAGAGAATTGAAGACGTAAATATTGAGCGTCCCAATATGAAAATAAATTTTATACTAAATAAAACCCCAGGTAAAGTTGTAACTGCTTTAAAAGGTGTAAGCAAAAGCTTTGGGGAGTTAAAAATACTAGAAAACACTGGAGCGGAAATAGATAGAGGTGATAAGATAGCATTAATAGGTGCAAATGGAAAAGGAAAATCTACCTTGCTTAGAATAGTTGTAGGTACTGAACAATTTGAAGGAGACCGTGAGTGGGGGCACAATGTAGAGGAATCATTTTATGCACAGCATCAGCTGGAAGTATTGAACCCCAACAATGATTTGATAGAAGAAATGCAAGAAGCTAGAAGTGGTAAAAATGATTTGGAGCTTCGTAGTTTATTAGGTTCATTTTTATTTAGTGGAGATGCTGTAGAGAAAAAAATAAAAGTATTAAGCGGTGGTGAAAAAGCCCGAGTTGCTCTAGCAAAAACAATTGCAAGCAAAGCCAATTTTTTAATGCTTGATGAACCTACGAATCACCTAGATATACACTCTGTAGATTTATTGGTAGAGGCATTAAACAAATATGAAGGCACGATAATTTTAGTAAGCCATGATCGTTACTTTATTAGCCGTATTGCTAATAAAATATGGGAAATAGAAGACCATAAAATACTTGAATTTAAAGGTTCTTACGCAGAGTGGGAAGATTGGAAGGAGCGTAGAGAAAAAGCAAAACTTGCAGAGAAAAAAGAAGGCAAGACGGAAGTAAAAGTAGAAAAGGTAGTAGAAGTAAAAAAAAATCCTAGTCCGATAGATAATGCTGCTGCTAAAGAAGCAGAAAAAGTAAAAAAGCAATTTAACTTACTTGAAGGAAAAATTGCAGAACTTACAAAAAAGAAAACTGACTTAGAGGCGGAACTTGGCGTACCTGAAATATATAGTGATAATGCAAAGTTTTTAAAAACAGAAACTTTTTATAAAAACATAAATGCAGAATTAGTCATTGCTAACAAAGAGTATGAGCTGTTGTTTGAGAAGATGATGGAGATTAATTAAATAAATCTTGAAAAAATTTAAAGAGATAATAATTTTCGCTACATTAAAAAAAATCGAATATGAAAAAAATCATTTATACATTTTTTGTGCTTTTATTTGTTAGTTGCAAAAAAGACATTACACAAAATAATATAGATATATCTGCAAATGTACCTACAATTATAACCCCAACTGTAGCTACCTCTGCACAATGTAATATTTTACAAAATGTAGATATTAGTACTTTAGCAAAAGTATTATTACATACAAAGTGGAACAATATTATTGAGGTTGGTAATTTAAATACACTTAATGATTACAGAAACAGATTAATTTCTATTCTACAAACAAAATGTAATAATAGTATACAAAATTTACAAAGTTTATCCAATGCTGATTTAGCATGGGGTAGCTTGATGTATAAATTTCTTTTGGATGCAGGCATTAGAAATGTTACACAATTATTATCAATGTCATTAAACGATTATAGAAATACAATAATTGTTAACAATCAAAGTAGAACTGGTTTTTCATTACAACAGTTACAGAGCTTTGATAATAAAAGAAACCTAAATGAAGCTCACAAATGGTGGTTCGATAGTAACCCAAATACAAAAAATATAATTTCAAAATTAAATACTCCAACAGGTAGTATGCTTTTCAATAGAAAAAACACAAATTCAGAAAATATGGATGTGTTAAAAATTGTGAAAGCTGATGAACCAAATTTTAAGTATTTAGCTTTATATCATAGAAATGAAGGTACATATAGCAACGGTAAAATAATTTACAATTTATACCTAGCAGGAAGTGAAGATTTAATTAGCTGGACACGACTGACAAGAATAGCTTCTAATGCCCATCAAGGTGATATAAAAAAATGGGGCAATGGTTATATTATTGCATTTGAACAAGACATAAATGGAAGTGACAATAAAGTTGTTGTTAAACATTTTTCTTCTTTTTACAATATGTATATATTAAATACAAATGCTACTAAAACAATCGATAGATCTTTTTCTTGCTTTGCTGAGGGTACTCCAGATATAAAAACTATTGTTGGTACTTCACCTAGAAATTCTTCAATAGAAATTGGCTTTCATTATTTTGACAATGGCTTTACTGATAAAGTAGCTTTTGGAATTTTGACTAATTTTAACACATGGAAACCTTTTACTGATGAAATATCAAACTATAACATACAGCAGCTCGGCTTTATGGGTAACATAGGTGGAAGAAAAAGTTTTAATTATCAAGGTGATTATGTATTACAAGAAGCTCAAATCGTAAAAGATAGATTTGAAACTTGGCGGTTGTTGTTCGGTAACGGTGCTTTTTATTCACAATTAAATATAAAGACTCCTGCAAATCTTTTGACTCCAGGGAGTTCAGTTTCATTTGCAAATCCGGGGATTACACAAATTGGTACTAATAGCTTTGTTGTAACTAGCTTTATGTTTACAGAAGGTAACGTACAACAAGAAAGAGGACAGTTACTGTATACGACAAATTTTTAAGACACTTTTAAAGTAAATGAAAATAGCAATTATTGGTGGTGGAAACCTAGGTACTGCAATATCTACGGGTCTTTTAAATAGTAATTTTTGCCCAGCAGAAAATATTACTGTTACTAAAAGAAATATTGTAACACTTAGCAAATTGCAAGAAAAAGGAATAAACATTTATTCCGACAATGTAAAAGCTGTAACAACAAATGATGTTATTATCTTAGCCATTAAGCCATTTCAAATAAAAGAAATTTTAGAAGAAATAAAACCTGCACTTAAACCTAACCATTTATTAATATCAGTTGTTACTGGCATCAATTTAGAAGAAATAAAAAGTATTGTAGGAAGTGAAATTGCTATATTTAGAGCCATGCCAAACACTGCAATAGCCATACAAGAAAGTATAACTTGCTTAAGTGCTACCAATACAAATGCTACGCAAATTAAATTTGTAGAAAATTTATTTAATAAATTGGGTAAAACAGTAAACATAGATGAAAAGCTAATGAATGCTGCCACCGTGCTAGGCGCATGTGGTACTGCTTTTGCTATGCGTTACATACGTGCTAACATACAAGCAGGTATAGAAATTGGTTTTGATGCAGCCACTGCTAGCCTAATAGCCTCACAAACAGTAAAAGGCGCAGCCGAATTATTGCTTACTTTAAAAACACACCCAGAGCAAGAGATAGACAAAGTAACAACGCCAAAAGGTTGCACTATTGCTGGTTTAAACGAAATGGAGCATCAAGGATTTAGTTCATCTATCATAAAAGGAATAGCCACTAGTTTTAATAAAATAGGGTAATAAGAATTTACAAATTGTTCCGTTTTTAGAAAATGCTAACACATTTTAATTTTTATTAAACATTAACTTTGCAAAAAAAACAATGGAAGTAATTACACAAAATCCAATACAATTTACAACATCAGCGATAATAGAAATAAAGAGATTGATGACAGAAAATGATTTTGATAGTAAGAAATTATTACGAGTAGGAGTAAAGGGTGGTGGCTGTAGTGGTATGACATACGTTTTGGATTTTGACATACAAAAAGACAACGATACCATATTTAAAGAAGATGGAATATCTTTTTTGGTAGATAAAAGCCACAGTATTTATTTAATTGGTATGGAAGTAGAGTGGCACGGCGGGCTTAACTCACGTGGGTTTACATTTAAAAACCCAAATGCCAGTAGTACTTGTGGCTGTGGTACTAGTTTTGCGGTGTAATTTTTTATTTGCAATTTTTTAGAAAATTAAATATAAATACAAAAGCAGTGGTTTATTCTACTGCTTTTTGCTTTTAAGTATTTTTACTTACTTGTACATATTAATAAAAACTACTATTATGAAAGAACTAGTTACAAGTGTTTGCTTTTTTATACTCTTTATGAATTAAAAAAGGTCTTATCTAAAGTGTTGTCAAAGTGAGCCGTAGAACCCAATGCTTATAAATAAGTAGAAAGTTGAGCCAAATACTAGACAAAATAAGAATTTAATTACAGTTTTTTTATATTAAACAGTTATGAAATCTGTACAACTTTATAAACATCAAAGCCAGTTCAGTCCTCATAGCTTTTTATCTTTCAATACAATTATATCACTTAATTTTAAAATACTTTTAAATCATCATTACACTCACGTTTATATCATTACTTTTTTCTAAAAATACAGCCATATCATCATTCATTGTAAAACTTCTTTCCAGCGTATTCATATTTATTTTAACGTTATTTTCCCAATCCCTTAATTGAAATTTTATCTGAGTATTTCCTGGGTTGTTTTTAATGTTATCTTCAAAAAAAATTATAAAAGATTCATCGATATCTTGTGGTTGTAAATCTATTTTTATTTCTTTAGTTAAAGTTCTTTTTACTGTTTCTAGCAAATGAAGTTTGCTTATGTTAAATTGATACACTTCACTATTGTAACGGGTTTTAAAAGCACCTTCTAACATTACAATTGTTCCCTTATCTAAATAGTTGCTAAATTTTACATAGTCTTCCCCAAAAAGTGCAAATTCACTCTTGCCACTAAAATCTTCTATGTGCATAATGCCAAAAGGCTTACCAGTTTTTGTAACACGGTGCTGCCCATCTGTAACCAAGCCTGCAAGCCTAAAGCTATAAGATGGGGGAGTAGTGTCCACTGCATTTTTTATATCATTAAAATCTGCTAAACGTCTAATGCCATAGTGTGTCATTTCAAATTTAAAATCATCTAGCGGGTGCCCACTCATATACATACCCGTAACATCTTTTTCAAAATCTAATTTTTCTACCAATTGCCATGGCGCACAAGGTGCTAGTTTTGGTGGTACAATATCGGGCATTTGCAAATCACCAAACAGCGTATTGGCACTACCAGCAGCTTGGCTTTGAAATACAGAACCAAACTTTACAATCTTATCCAACGATGGCACATCACCAGGTGCAGTAAAAAAATATTGTGCTCTATGCATGTCTTCAAAACAATCAAATGCACCACTGTATATTAAACTCTCTAATGTTTTTTTAGTAACCGCTTTTAAATTTACTCTTTTTACAAAATCAAATACATTCGTAAATTTTCCACCTTTTTTTCTCTCTTCCACAATGCTTTCAATAGCATTATCACCAACACCTTTCATACCACTAAAACCAAATCGTATTTCACCTTGTTCATTTACAGTAAAGCCGTTGTTGCTCTCATTTATATTTGGGCCATACACTTTTAAGCCCATGCGCTTACATTCTTCCATAAAGAAAGTTATCTTATCAATACTGCCTGCATGGTTTAATACTGCAGCCATGTATTGTGCTGGGTAATGTGCTTTTAAATAACCTGTTTGGTATGCTACAAGTGCATAACACACGGAATGAGATTTATTAAAAGCATATTGGGCAAATGCTTCCCAATCTGTCCATATTTTCTCCAATATTTTTGCATCATGACCTTTTGCGGTAGCACCTATCATAAAATCACCTTTCATTTTATCCAAGGTTTTTCTATCTTTTTTCCCCATGGCTTTTCGCAAAATATCTGCTTGCCCTTTGCTAAACCCACCAAGCTTTTGCGATAGCAACATAACCTGCTCTTGATACACCGTAATGCCGTAAGTTTCTTCCAAATATTCTTGCATTTCAGGTAAGTCATACGTTACCTCTTGCTTACCATTTTTACGTGCAATAAAGTTTGGTATGTATGCCATTGGTCCGGGGCGGTACAAGGCATTCATGGCTACGAGGTCACCAAATTTATCAGGCTTTAACTCTCGTAAATATTTTTGCATGCCTGGGCTTTCAAACTGAAAAGTAGCATTGGTATCTGCTTGCCTATATAGTTGGTATGTTTTATCATCTTCCAAAGAAATATCATCTATTACAATTGATACGCCATGTTGCTGTTTAATGAGTGCCAAGGCCGTTTTTAAAATACTCAAGGTTTTTAAACCTAAAAAATCCATCTTTATTACGCCAGCCTCTTCAATAGAGTTTCCTTCTATTTGCGTAAGCCACAAATCACTTTCTTTAGAAGTAGCTACTGGTAATAATTCTGTAAGGTCTTTCGGTGCTATGATGATGGCAGATGCATGTATGCCTGTGTTGCGCACAGAACCTTCTAATTTTTCTGCTTCTTGCAAAACCTTCGCTAATTCATCTTTACCGTTATAAAATTCTCGTAGTTTTTTTATTTTTTCTACATCGTCAGGCTGTAGTTGTTCTTTTTCTTCTAATGATTTTTCATCAAGTTTTGCTTCCTTAATAGTAATTGGTGCAGTAAGCAATCGCTTTAAATTCATGCCCGGTCTTTCAGGTACTAAACCTGATAAAGCACGACTTTGTTGTAATGGTAAATCCATTACCCTAGCCACATCTGCAATGCTACTTTTAGCAGCCATCGTACCATAAGTAATTATTTGAGCTACTTGGCTTTTGCCATATTTTTCCACAACATAGTCTATTACTTTTTGCCTGCCTTCATCATCAAAATCAGTATCTATATCGGGCATGCTTTTACGTTCAGGGTTTAAAAAACGTTCAAAAAGCAAATTGTATTTTATGGGGTCAATATTGGTAATGCCTATGCAATATGCCACAGCACTTCCTGCTGCTGAGCCTCTGCCCGGGCCAATGAATACGCCTATTTCACGCCCTGCACGTATAAAATCACTTACTATTAAAAAGTAACCTGCAAACCCCATTTCTTTTATAATACCTAGCTCAAATTGTATGCGCTCTTCCGCAGCTGGTGTAAGTATTTGATACCTGTTTTTTGCACCACTCCATGTTAAGTGGGCTAGATATTCATCTTGAGTTTTAAAATTGGCAGGTACAGTAAAATGGGGGAGTAGAATATCTCTTTTTAAATCTAATAAATCTATTTTAGAAATAACTTCATTGGTGTTATCAATAGCTTCTGGCAAGTCTTGAAACACTTCTATCATTTGTTTTTGTGACTTTAAAAAAAACTGGTCGTTCGGAAATGCGAAACGTTTTCCCTTGCTACTTACATCATCATCTCCATGGTCTCGGGATGCTGGTGTGGCTTGTTTTTCGCCTGTGTTTATGCAAAGCAAAATATCGTGTGCATTAAAATCTTCTTGCTCTACATAATGTGTATCGTTGCTAGCAATAATTTTTACATTGTATTTTTTAGCAAATTTTATGAGTACCTTATTCACCTTATCTTGGTCAGGAATGCCATGTCTTTGCAACTCTACATAATAATCTTCTTGAAAAATATTGAGCCACCATTTAAATTCATTTTCTCCTTCTTCTTCTCCCTTTTTTAAAATGGTTTGTGGCACCAATGCACCTAGACAACATGTAGTGGCAATAAGCCCTTCGTGGTATTTATGTATGAGTTGTTTATCTATACGTGGGTACTTGCTATACATTCCCTCAATGTAGCCGAGAGATGTAAGTTTTACTAAATTTTTATACCCTATATCATTTTTTGCTAATAAAATTTGATGATTGCGTGGGTCTCTTTCCTCCTTGCTAAATGTTTTTCTAGTTCTATCTGTTGTAATGTAAAACTCACAACCTACTACTGGTTTTACTTTTAATGTACCATCATCATTTTTATGTTTGTATGCTTCTTTTACAAATTCAAAAGCACCAAACATATTACCATGATCACTTATAGCTATAGCAGGCATTTTATCATCTATAGCTTTTTTATATAAATTTTGTATTGACGCAGCACCATCTAGCAAGGAAAATTGTGTATGTACGTGTAAGTGAGAAAAATTCATAAGGCGAATGGTTCAAGGTTTAAAGTTCAATTTTTTTAATATTCAAGAATTAATTAAAATCACATATACTTTTTGTTAAAAATGATTAAGTACATATATTTAATATTATTTGAGATAATATTTAAAGAATTACTAGCTTAATAGAAAAAGTTTAAATAAAAAATTTTGAACCTTTAATGTTATGGCAAATATCGTCTTTACGTTATGGAATTTATTAATCGTTTTTCCACATGTAATCAATAATTATAGCAATTAAATTTTTAGTGACTACGTGTTCAAAGTATTTATCTTAAAAAATCATAAAAAATAAAAATGAAAAAATATTTTATTGCTATTGTATTATTTTTATTAATTAATAATTGTTTGCTTGCTCAAAATGCTTCTTCAAAAATGATTGTATTTTTGAAAGCAGGTAAAGTAAAATTGAATAAAAAAGATGTTGTTAAAGAATGGAAATTAAACATTTTTACTGCAATACTAGATACTTTTAGTAGAAAAAAAGAAGGTTTAAATAAAGTACATATTTATGATAATTTAGGAGTTGTTTTATTTGAACCGTCTCCTCAAAAAATGCCTACTGGCTTTGTTTCTGAATTTCAAATTATTTTAGACGAAATAGAACCTAGTAGTATAACTCCAAAAAGTTTTTATGAAGGTCTTTTACAATATCGGAGATCAGTTTTCCTTTATACGATTTACTGACTCGGATGGATAGATTGTTAGCCGCTTCGGGCGTGACGAAATGTAGAAGGTAGCCGCTCTGCCGTTCTTTGAGTAGCTTACGATCTGTGATGCGGATAAGACGGAATGTTTTGGAAAAGGTTTCTTTGTTCAGTGTGCG
>JANXOQ010000206.1 GCA_025357775.1 Ferruginibacter sp.
TAATTTTCAAACGACAAAGCCATCATTTAAAGTAACCAACACAGGTTTACGGTGCGAAGCAGTGAAAAATAAAATGCGTGTAAGTGGAGCAATAACAACAGCAGATGCTGAAAATGATAAGGAAGTAGAGAAAATATTAACCGCATCGCAAAGCAATAAAAATTTAAAACTTACTTGGCAACATTCTAACGGAAACAAAACCCACGCCTATACTGTGAGTGGAATAGAACGCAGTGATAAAACAGCTTCTGCATTGGATTTGAAATGGAATGGCAAAGGCATGGGTATGGATGTGGCAGGAAACCAAACCTTGGACGTGCCTGCAGCGGGCGATTTTAAAGTGCTTAACGTAACGCCTGTAAACGATGCACAACAATATGCATCGGTACAATTTAGTGAGCCAATTGCGGTAGGGCAAGATCTTACAGGGTTGGTAACTATAGAAAATGAAAGCGATGTGTCTTATACCATTAATGGCAGCGAAGTAAAATTATTTTCGGGTAATGCATTGGATGGAAATTATACGGTGAATGTAAATACTGGTATAAAAGATAGTTGGGGTAATTTGTTGAACACAGGTTTTAAATCAAACATCGTTTTTGAAAATAAAAAACCTTCTGCAAAAATTTTAGGTAAGGGAAATATTTTACCTGCATCGGGCAAGTTGGTTTTGCCATTTGATGCTATAAATTTGAATGCGGTAGACATCAGCATCATAAAAATTTATGAAAACAATGTGCCACAATTTTTACAACAAAATGAATTGGGTGGAGACCAAGAACTTCGCCGAGTAGCAAAACCAATTGTACAAAAAACATTGAGGTTAGATGATGACAAAACACTTGACTTGCATACTAAGCAACGTTTTTCTTTAGACATAGATAAGTTTTTGAAAACCGAGCCAGGCGCTATTTACAGGGTTACCATCGGCTTTAGGCCTTCGTATTCTTTATACAGTAAAATGGCTAGCGATACTTTAGCTACAGAAGAAAATATAAGTGAAGAATATTATGAAGAAGAAGAGGGGTATTACGGTAATAACAATGGTAAAGATGATTTTGATGAATTTTGGAGTAACTATGATAACTATTATCCAAGAGGATACAATTGGCAAAGGAAAGATGATCCTACAAGTAATTCGTATTTTAATAAAGATAGGTGGAGTAGCAGAAATATCTTAGCAAGTAATATTGGGCTTACTGTAAAAAAGGGAAACGACAATAAGTTAATGGTTGCGGTGAGTAGCATTATTTCTACCGAGCCAATGAGCGGTGTAGATTTGATAGCTATGGATTATCAAAACCAAGTGATAGGCAAAGGAAGCAGTGGTAGCGATGGTTTTGGCACAATAGAATTGAAGCAAAAACCATATTTACTCATAGCAAAAAAAGGAGAGGAGCGTGGATATTTAAAAGTGGACGATGGTAATTCGCTTGCACTTAGTAGATTTGATGTGAGCGGCGAAGAAATAAAAAGTGGTATAAAAGGATTTATTTTTGGTGAAAGAGGTGTGTGGCGCCCAGGTGATACCATGTATATAAATTGTATTGTAGAAGATAAAACAGGCAACCTACCAAAGGATATGCCCATAGAGTTTAACCTCATTTCTCCGCAAGGGCAGTTGTTTAAAAAAATGGTACAAGCCAATGCTGTAGATGGTTTCAATGTGTTTAAAATAAATACAGATGCTTCTTCACCCACAGGTAATTGGTTGGTAAAAATAAAAGTAGGTGGTGCAGTTTTTGAAAAAAGAGTAAAAGTAGAAACGGTAATGCCAAACCGCTTAAAAATAAAAATGGACTTTGGTGCAGATGATATGTTTGGTGTAAATAGTACAAATGAAGGAAAGATAAATGCGATGTGGCTGTTTGGCAGCCCGGGTAAAAGCTTGAAAACAAAAATAGATGCATCCCTTTCTGCAAGAAAAACGGAGTTTGCAAAATTTGCAAAATTTGATTTTGATAACCCAACATCCAACTACAGCACCCAAGTAAAAACAATTTTTGATGGTACGTTAGATGATAATGGTAATGCAAATATAAAGCCCGATTTTCAAATAGATGGAACGGCACCAGGCATGCTTACAGCTAATTTACTTACAAAAGTATTTGAGCCAGGTGGAAGTTTTAGCATAGATAATATGAGCATACAATACAGCCCATACAAATCTTATGTGGGTATAAAAATGCCTGAGGGGCAAAAGCCATTTAATTATTTACTAGCAGGTAAAAGCCACAATGTAGAAATTGTAGATGTGGATGCAAAAGGAAATTTGCAGCAAGGTAACCAAGTTGTGGAAGTACAGTTTTATAAAATACAATGGCGTTGGTGGTGGGATGCGGGTAACTATAATTTTAGCAACTTTACACAAGATGAATATAATAAATTGATAAAGAAGGAAGATGTAACATTGAGCAATGGTAAGGGTTTGTGGAGTTTAAAAACAGGTAGTACAGAGTGGGGACGTTATCTAATATTGGTAAAAGATAAATTGAGTGGACACATTACTGGTAGCACTTTTTATGTAGATGAACCAGGTTGGCAAAGTAGAAGTGGTGAAGATGCAGATCAATCTGCCGCAACCATGCTATCGTTTAGTGCAGAAAAAGAAAAGTATAATGTAGGTGATGAAATAAAACTTACTATACCTTCTGCAAAAGGTGGAAGAATGCTAGTGAGCTTAGAAAGTGGCAGCAAGGTAATAAAATCTTTTTGGCAAGAAACTGCTCAAGGGCAAACGACAGTAAAATTTAAAGCAGAGCCTACAATGGCTCCCAATATTTATGCCACCATAAGTTTATTACAACCACATGCACAAACGGTGAATGACTTACCCATACGTATGTACGGCTCTATTCCCATTTTTGTGGAAGATAAAAATACTATACTTACACCACAAATAAATATGGATGCAAGTGTACGCCCTGAAACAAATGTATCGGTGAAAGTGAGTGAGAAAAATGGCAAAGAAATGACCTATTGTATTGCTGTGGTAGATGATGGTTTGCTAGACCTTACTCGTTTTAAAACACCTGACCCACATGCTGCGTTTTATGCAAGAGAAGCACTTGGTGTAAAAAGTTTTGATATGTTTGACCAAGTAATAGGCGCATGGGGAGGTGATTTAGAAAGAATATTAACCATAGGTGGTGATGAAGATGCAGGGCCTGTAAAAGAAAAAAAGGCGAATCGTTTTAAGCCTGTTGTAAAATATATTGGGCCATTTACATTGCGTAGCGGACAAACCCAAACGCAAACCTTTATGATGCCAAATTATATTGGCTCTGTAAGAACCATGGTGGTAGCGGCTCACAGCGGTACGTATGGTTTTGCTGAAAAGACCGTTACGGTAAAAAAACCTTTGATGGTATTGGCCACAATGCCTCGAGTGCTATCACCAGGCGAAACAATAAAATTACCTGTTACCGTTTTTGCCATGGAAAATAATATCAAAAATGTAACAGTGAAAATGGAGCCTAATAATTTTTTAGAAATTGTTGGTGCACCTACTCAAACATTAGCATTTGATAAAGTAGGAGAGCAATTGGCTTACTTTGATGTGCGTGTAAAAAATGCAATGGGCATTGGCAAAATGAAAGTAAGTGCAAGCGGAAGTGGCGAAAATGCAACAGACGAAATAGAATTGGATGTGCGTAATCCAAATCCTACCATTACCAATGTGCAGCAAATAACTTTGCAGCCAGGCGAAAAATGGGATGCGGCTGTATCGCCCATTGGCATTGCATCTGCGGGAACATCAGTAATGGAAATTTCTAGCATTCCATCTATGAATTTACAAAAGCGATTGAGTTATTTGATTGAGTATCCGCATGGTTGTATAGAGCAAACAACTTCATCGGTATTTCCGCAATTGGTGTTGAATCAATTAACAGATTTGTCAGATTTTCAAAAAGCAACTATTGATAGAAATGTAAAAGTGGCTATTTCAAAAATAAATAATTTTCAAAGAGCAGACGGTGGTTTTGGATATTGGCAAGGTGCAAATGAAAGTGATGATTGGGGCAGCACTTATGCAGGACATTTTTTAATAGAAGCACAAAATAATGGCTATGTAGTGAGCGATAATATGCTGAACCAATGGAAAAATTATCAAAAAGGAAAAGCAAATGCGTGGGCACCAAGCACCACAAATTTTTATGGTGGCGACTTAGCGCAAGCCTACAGGCTCTACACTTTAGCATTATCTAAATCTGCCGAAATGGGTGCTATGAATAGGTTACGTGAGTTTAAGTATTTATCACCTGAAGCAAAATGGAAACTAGCTGCCGCATACAAACTTGCAGGGCAAGATAATATTGCGGTGGATTTAATTGCAGGCTTGCCTACTACATTTACACAAAGAGCAACAGCAGGTTTTACTTATGGTTCAGATTTGAGAGATCAAGCAATTGTATTAGAAACGCTCACATTGCTAGGTAGAAAACAACAAGCAGCAACGGTACTTACAGAAGTAGCATCAAAACTTTCGGAAGACAGTTGGTATAGTACACAAACTACTTCATATAGTTTAATATCTATTGCAAAATATTGTGGTAAAAATGCAAGCGGTGCAAAAATATTGGCAGCTACAAACCTTGCAGGCAAGGCAGAAAGCATTAATGCAAGTTCGTATGTAAAGCAAATACCTATTGCGCTGAAAGATGGTAATAATGCAGCTTCTATAACAAACAGTGGTACTAATATTTTGTATGTAAAAATTATTACGCAAGGGCAACCACTCACAGGCGATACTTTAAAAACTGCTAATAGTTCCGCTAGCTTGAGTATGAACATTGCTTATATTTCGCAAAATGGAAGTGCCGTAGATATTTCTAGATTGCAACAAGGCACAGATTTTATTGCAAAGGTTACCATTAAAAATACAAGCAGTAAATACCAATCGCAAATGGCATTATCGCAAATTTTTCCAAGTGGTTGGGAAATTTTAAACCCACGTATGATGGATGGTGAGGGAGCATTTAAATCATCTGCAAGCGAGTATCAGGATGTACGTGACGATAGGGTTTACAGCTATTTCGGTATTCGCCAAAATGAAACGCTCACGTATTATGTACAATTAAATGCATCGTACCCTGGCCGTTATTTTCTTGCAGCTACTGATTGTAGAGCCATGTATGATAATACTATTTCTGCAGCTACAAATGGAAGATGGGTGGAGGTGGTGAAGTGAGTTAGAGGTTGAAGGTTTTTAACGGTTGATAATCTAAATAATTATCAACCGCTTTTTTAAATTTTTAGGGTTCAAATATTCCACTATGCGAAACATTTGTTTAAGCTTTCTGTTGTAATTTTTCTGTTCGCTTCTTTATTAATGAAAAGAAAATTGCAATATCAACGCTACACTTTATTTACTAAAAGGTAATAAACAAGAATATTATAAAAAACTTTTTGATACAATAAACAAAAAACAATTGTTATTTTTATGATTGATACAATTAATGTAAATAATAAAATTAGAATTTAAAATCTCAAAACTATATATGGGTCGAATATTTGAAGTAAGAAAAGGAGCAATGTTTGCTCGATGGGATAAAATGGCAAAAGATTTTACCCGAATAGGTAAAGAAATTGCAATTGCAGTAAAAGCCGCTGGTCCAGAGCCCGAAAATAATCCTGCACTAAGAAGATGCTACCTAAATGCCAAGGCTTGTAACATGCCAAAAGATAGAGTAGAAGCAGCAATAAAGCGTGCTATGGGTAAAGATATTAGCAGCTACGATGAAATGATATATGAAGGGTATGCACCACATGGCGTAGCAGTATTGGTTGAAACTGCAACAGATAATAGTACAAGAACGGTGGCCAATGTACGCATGCATTTTACAAAAGCAAAAGGAGCATTGGGTACTAGTGGGAGTGTTGCATTTACCTTTACTCGGTTAGGTGAGTTTAAAGTGAAAAATAATAACCTCAACGTAGATGACTTGGAATTAGAATTAATAGATTTTGGATTGGAAGAGATAGGGGAGGATGCAGACGGAAATATTATTATTAGAGCTGCATTTGCTGATTTTGGTACTATGAATAAGGCTATAGAAGATAAAGGGCTTGAACTAATAAGTGCTGAACTTACCAGAATACCTGCTACACTTGTAGAACTTAGTGAAGAGGCGGCAAATGATGTTTTAAAAATGGTAGACCACTTAGAACAAGATGAAGACGTACAAAAAGTGTATCATAATCTGAGATAAAAAATAAATATACGGCTAATCAAAAGTTGGTGGCAATTTTTTCGGACACTTTGCACAAATTCGAGATTTAAGAATTATGAAAAAATATTTTTATTGCTTATTACTTTTTGTTGGACACTTTTCGTTTGGACAAATACCAAAAAATATTTTTAATGAAATTACACAAGAAAAATTTAATTCAAAATATTTCACAAACTCAACAAAAACGTTAAAACAGAAAGTTGGGATATATCATTTTGGAGAAAGTGAATCAGAATGGGATTTAGTATTTTTACCTTATAAAGACAGCTTAACAATTCAAGTTTGGAATGTAGTTTGGGCGGAGGAGCTTGGTTTTAAAAGCCAAAGTTGGCTTCATAAATGTCAGACTTTTAATAATGTAAAAATTAAAGACAATAAATTTTATTTTGGAAATTTTAGTGGACAATTTGTAGACTACAAAGAAGCGAAAACTAAAGCAAAAGCTGTTTTACTTTTTTCAGACCCAATACAAGGTAGAAACTATAAAAGAGACAGTGCAGAAGTTGGCTTTTATTCAACCACAATTGATACTTTCTTTGACGACAAAGAACGTTATGGTCTTTCAACAGAAATTAAACCAGAAAAATATTTTGAAAGCAAGACAAAGCAAGAATTAAAAATTTTAAGGAACACTATTTATGCGAACTATGGATTTATCTTTCAAAAAGGTGGTGAAGTTGAAAAATACTTTTCAAAGAAAGAATGGTATCAAGCTTGGCAGAAAGATGTGTCAGTTTGTTTGACAGAAATTGAAAAAACAAACTTGATTACTTTATATAAATTTGAAAAACAATAAAGAAATAAAACAGCACACAAGATGGAGTTGTATGAAAACCCAAATTCAAACATCGTAAAATTCATAGTAAATGAATCAAAAGTTTTTAATTAAAATAGAAATTACTTCAAACCATCCGCCTTGAGTATAAATTAATGAACAAATTTGAATCAA
>JANXOQ010000214.1 GCA_025357775.1 Ferruginibacter sp.
AAATTTTATTTGTGCATTAATATTTTGAGCAAAAAAAATTGTATAAAATACAATTACAAATAATTTAAATAAATGGAAATTTTTTTTCATAAAATAACTATAGAAGATAAGTTGTAAAATTAGTTAGAAATTAGCCTAAAAGCCTTGATTTGGGGATGAATAAGCAATTTTTAGGGGTGAATAATAGCATTTAAAGATTTTAAATATGTTTTATATCTTATTAAACAAGAAAAATAGATTTTTATTGCTTTAAACTACCAGCATTATAAATGAATATTTTAGTAAAAAAATTGTGTTAAATATAAGGGCATACCAATTTTGCCTCACTTTTTGCCCTACGTAAAACTAGAAAATGTAAATACAAATAATGTTTACCTAATATTTTAAACACTACAATTCTATAAGTATTAGAATTTTGCTGTGCCAAAATTTAATACCTAATTTTGTCTTAAAAACATTATTAAATGAACAATACATTTTCTAAAAGAATAGCAGAAGAACTAGCAGAAATAAAAACTGCTGGATTGTTTAAAACCGAAAGAATAATAAGTAGCGAACAAGGAATAGAAATAACAGTAAATGATAAACAAGTTTTAAATTTTTGTGCCAATAATTACCTTGGTCTTTCTGCAAACCCCAAAGTGGTAGAAGCTGCAAAACATTATATAGATACCCGTGGCTATGGCATGAGCAGTGTACGTTTTATATGCGGCACACAAGATATTCACAAAGAATTAGAACAAAAAATTTCTACATTTTTGGGTACAGAAGATACCATTTTATATGCAGCGGCTTTTGATGCAAATGGTGGATTATTTGAGCCATTGTTTAATGAGCAAGATGCTATTATTAGTGATGCACTTAACCATGCAAGTATAATTGATGGGGTGCGCTTATGCAAGGCACAGCGCTACCGCTATGAGCATAATAATATGTTAGATTTAGAAGAAAAATTAAAAGAGTCTGCACACTTGCGTAGCAGAATAATTGTGACGGACGGTTCATTTAGCATGGATGGTACGATTGCTCAGCTAGATAAGATTTGTGTACTTGCTCAACAATACGATGCTATAATTATGATAGATGAATGCCATTCATCAGGCTTTTTAGGAAAAACAGGTAGGGGTGCACATGAGCATAACGGCGTTGTAGGACAAATTGATATTATAACTGGTACATTAGGAAAAGCACTAGGCGGCGCAAGTGGTGGCTTTACCAGTGGCAAAAAAGAAATTATAGAAATGCTTCGCCAAAGAAGTAGACCCTATCTTTTTTCAAACACACTAGCACCTAGCATTGTAGGCGCATCTATTGCTGTGCTAGATATGCTGAGCGAAACTACCGAGCTAAGAGATAAGTTGGAAAAAAATACAAAATACTTTAGAGAAAATATGACTGCTGCAGGCTTTGATATTAAAGCAGGTGAGCACCCTATTGTACCTATTATGCTTTATGATGCAGTAGTGGCACAAAATTTTGCTGCTGCATTGTTAGAGGAGGGTATTTATGTAATTGGTTTTTTCTTTCCTGTTGTAGCAAAAGGGCAAGCACGTCTACGTGTGCAGCTAAGTGCTGCGCATGAGCAAACTCATTTGGACAAAGCTATTGACGCATTTATAAAAGTAGGAAAAAGCTTGGGAGTTATAAAGTAAACAAACTATAATGGTTTAATTAAAAATAAAAATGTTACAATTTTTTAGAAAATTATTTGGCCTAGGCCCGCCAACAGATTATGCACAATTGGTAAAAGATGGTGCAATAATAGTAGATGTAAGAAGTGCAGATGAGTTTACTAATAATCATATTGTAGGCTCTATCAATATTCCTGTAGATGCACTTGCTAGTAATTTGAACAAACTAAAAGACAAAAATAAAGTAATTATTACCTGCTGTGCAAGTGGTGTGCGAAGTGCAGCTGCAAAGGGAATATTAAAATCTAATGGATATGCAACCGTTTTTAATGGTGGTGGTTGGAGTGGTCTAGAGAGAAAATTATAATAGTTAAAAAATATTTTTATACTAATTTGAAAGAAATTTCAAATTAGTATAATGTAAGTATAATATCAACTAAAATTTAAGTATTTCCCTTTGTCTTATTTTGTAAATAAAGCTTCAAAAGCTTACCTTCCCTTTATAGTTTTATTAGTACAAATAACTACAGGTGTAGGCTCTACAGCAGCTTTACTGCACTATATAAATTTGTAACCAATAATATAGTTTAAAGAAATTTATTTTAGATATACCTAATTCAAACGAAGCTGTTTTAAAACCATACAAATAAAAAATAATAACGCTAGTATATACTTGTTCTTACTTAGTCCATCTTCTCATTTTTTTAAAACCAATATCCATCACTTCATAGTTAGCATTGTTAGGCCAGCTATAATGCCACCACTCTGTATCAAAAGCTCTAAAGCCAAATTGCTCCATAGTACTTTTTAATAATTTTCTATTGTTTAAAATGGCTTGTGGCAACATTGTAAAAGTATGATGCGCTGTATCAGTAAAATTATCAAAACCCGTACCCATATTTATTTCTTGCTTGTTGGTAAGGTTTATTAAAGTGAGGTCTACCGCTAGCCCACGATTATGGTTACTTCCATTTTTAGGGTTGGCAACATAGCGCTCATCTTTTATAAGCTCCCACATTAATTTTGTGGCGGAGTAAGGTCGGTAGGCATCAAATATTTTTAAGCCAACGCCTTTTGTTTGTAAAAAATTTTGTATTTGTAGTAAAGCGCTTGCAGCAGGCATGCGCATGTAGGTAGACAAAGCTTTTTTATATAATTTTTTTGTTGTGAAATTATTAGTGGTATTATACTTCAAATCTAATACAACATTTGGTATTAGATTTTGTAAATTATACATTCTTTTTTGAATATTACTATCTATAGAAAGTTTATACGCTTTTTTTGAGTTGATAATAATTGCTGGTTGCGAATATGCTAGATAGCTGCATATACAAAAATGGAATAAAAATATATTTTTCATTTTTGTGGTATATTATTATTTGTAAAATAAATATACGAAACTGCTTTTTATAAAGTATAAAAAATGGAAGCATTTATAATTAGTTAAGCTGAATTACTTAATATACTAGCTATTACAAGCTATTATTAACGATAATGAACTTTTATCAAGAACTGAATTAAAATGAGTGCTTAACAACCAAAATTATTTTAAATTAAATTAAGCAGCTTCTCATGAAAAATCCGTAAAAAATGCTATTTATGAATTTAAACCTAAAGTACAAACATTCGTTACCAATACATTTACTATTAATTTGCAAAATGCGGATGTTTAGAAGAAAACCTGCATAGCTTAAAGTGGTGGATTAGCTTTTAATTTGTATGACCGGATACGTAGGACAAGAACATAGAGGTGGATTTATAAAATGTATTTTCTTTGTTTTTGTTGCAAGCCTAAAAAGTAATTTTGCAACAGATTTTTTGCTCGGTTTAATGAAATACAAAATGTGTAATAAATTTCAAAGATTTATAATTCTAGTTTTTTTGCGTTTTTGACTGTTGCAAAAACGAATATGCTAAACTAAAATTTTCTTATTTACATAAGAAACAAATTTGTTATTGTAAAGACTTTCAGGGATGCTTTTAAAAGCTAAACTTGTATATACTTCACCATAATGTGTCTTTATTTTTTCAAATAATTTTATAAAAGTTTCCTCTTTATTTTCTTCTCTATGGTTGTAGCTCATCCAAGGGTCAGATTTATTAAGTATTGTTTTAATTAACTCATCTTTTTTTGTACTAAACATTTTTTCAAAATACTCTAAGATAAATGAATAATGTGTGCTTGAATCTATCGTTTCAATCATCTTCGAATACTTATTTTCAAAATCTAACATTTGAAAACAAAATTTATTGGCAATAAGATTTCCGTTTCTTGCATATCCCCTAGCCTTGGTAAAAATTTTATTTCTAAAATCCTTTTGTACCTTTTCATCTATAAATAAACTATTAATAAATATAAAATCATTAAAGTCTAAAGTTAGTGGTAACAGTTTTTTACAAACATTTTCTAACCCTATTTTATTATTTGTTTGTGTAAAAATTATCTTTAAAAATTTAAAATAAGCTGTGTTATACTCTTCTCTAAAATTATTACTTATTTGAGCATGACAATGTTTCTCAGCTATTGAATATTGTTTATTTTCAATGAGTGCTTCTATAAGTTTTTTATTAAACTGATTATCGTAAGTAATTGGTTCAAAAATATCACTGTATTTGTTAAATAAACCATTGCTTTCAATAATTTCTAATAATTTTTTGGTGGGGTGGTCTCCATCATACAAATTGTATAATTTACAAGTTTTAAAAACTTGTGTAAGTAATTCAATTAAAATTTCTTTTCTTGTAGGGTTGGATATTTCTATCAATTTTAAAATATAAATGAAAAAATAATCTCTCAATATTTTATCATCATCAGGTATAGCATTTAAAAAATAATTCGTTACTTTCAGCCAGCTGCTTTCATTTATAAAATCATTTAAAGGTTGTAGTGTTTCTAATAATAATTTATTAACATAGCTATGAATTTTTACGGAATTTATATTTAATTTATGGTGATGTTTTTTACAAGAATCTACTATTGCTAGTACGTTTAAAAAATTATTATAGTCGGTTAAGTCGTTAAGGTAGATTGAAACAATAGGGTCATGTACATTCCCCCATAATTCAATGAGTTTTTTTAATTCTGATTGTTCAATATTTTTTTTATTTTTTATAACTATTTTATAAGCATTTTCTGTTATTAGTAATACATCCTCTTTAGTATAGCTTGTTGGCTTTTGTGTAAAAGATGTTTTGAAAGCCAATTCTAAATCTTTGTTTTTTTGCAGTAGCTCCCACACCCAATCTTTTATTTTATTTGTATCAGCCTCTTGCAACAACAATTGTAATGGGTTGGCTTTTATTTTAACAATTTTGCTTCCAACTTTTCTTTTTTCTACTATGCTAATAAGTACTGCAGTTTTATGCACACAAAAAGTTTTATTATCATCTTCGCAGTCGCAGGTGCTTTTTGCAATAGCCCCCGTTTTATTTACAGAAAGTGTTAAATCGTATGTTATGTTACCATCATCTACATAAGATTCGTACTGGCTTGGTTTTACTTCATCAAGCTCACGCACCAGCAATTTTTGCGCTAGCTTTATTATATCTTTTGATAATATTTTTTTGTAATCTTTTACTATAATTTTGCTCATGTATACTTTTAATAATTTATAAAACTTA
>JANXOQ010000221.1 GCA_025357775.1 Ferruginibacter sp.
AAATTTTATCCAACTTGCTTTATATTTTAACAAACCACTTTCCATATTTTCATACACTTTTTGTTTTAATTTTATAGCATCATTTTCTGGCTCTATGGCAGTTAAAAAAACTGCTCTAGACTTACCAGGTGTCATACTAAAAATGCTTTTATAACTAAGCCTATCATATGCGTCTAAAAAAAGTACAGGTTGTATAGCTGTTTGCATTTCTACAGCTATTTTAAATGCACCATTGTAAAATTCTTTTAATGGTTTATCCGTCATGTTAAATGTACCTTCTGGCGACAATACAATAGAAATATTATTTGCTAAAACTTTTTTTAATTGTGTTACACTTTTTGCCCTAGCTTCATTACTTGCCCTATCCACCATTACTGTGGCATTTCTATAAATATATCCAAAAATTGGTACTTTAGCCATCTCTGCTTTTGCCAAAATACGAATAGGTTGTTTGCGAAAAACTTTCATCATTATTGGAATATCAATAAATGAAATATGATTAAAAACAAACACAACAGGTTTGTCCACAGCCTTAGGAGCTTCAAAAATATTTTTGTGATAAATGCCCCACAAAAAAAGTACTATATCTGCCCATAACCTGCAAATAATATACATCATATTTCCTCCTTTTATTTTACCAAAAAAAGAAGCAATAAAAAAAAATGGAAACAATAATAGCATTACCAATATAAAAACAATGAATGCATAAATGCTGTAAATAAAACCAATAATTTTTCTCATATAAGTGTATAAAAAATAAATATACTAATCTAATTTTTAGAAGAATATTGAAAGGGATTTTATTTCTACATTATCTCTTCCACCAAATATTTATTGCCATTTACTTCTACTATATCATGTACACACAAACTCATAAGTTTTGCTCCCAATGGGCTTTGTGGGCTAATAGCTGTGATAGTAATATCATCTATTAAAGCTTTACCCAATGCCACACTAATATAAAAATAGCCCTTATTTGTTTTTACCAAACTGCCATGTACAATTTTTGTAATGTTGGTTATATTTTCTAATTTTTCTATCGCTGCTTTTTGCTCCAAGGCTTCATGCAATTGCATACGCTTGTTTGCTTGCTCTATTTGCAGCATAGCTAGTGCTGTTTCGTGTTTATCGCCTGCAGTACTTTTGGTTTCGTTTGCGCCACTTTCTTTAAGCTCTGTAAGAGCTTGTTGAATAAGTATTACCTTTTTTGTTATTACATTAGTATACTTTAAAAATATTTTTTGTTTAATTGTCATTGGCAATAAAGATAAAGTTGTTTTCTAAGTTTAAGTGCAGTTTTATTTGCTAAGTTGGCTAATTATGGTTTTGTAATTCTTTTGGATAATATTTTAGATTTTTTTAAAAAATAAATACAATAGATATAATTATTTTAACTGTTGTGATAATGAATGTTTTTGTATTTTAGCAAGTAAA
>JANXOQ010000316.1 GCA_025357775.1 Ferruginibacter sp.
CTTAGATGAGTATTGTTACAGATTTAATAGAATAAAATCATTCGATAGTATCTTCCATAATCTAACTTGTAGAATGATTAAACATAAACCAGTTTATTTAACACAATTAAAAATGGAGTGAGTAAGTGCCTACTTCAATAATTTTTTATTAGCAACTCCCTTCCATTAGTTTAATAATTTGGCATTTCTATTGTTGTTTAATCATCTTGTTTCAGTATCAAAAGTCCATATTACTCCACCTGTAAAAAAAAGAGTGGTACTCTTACATTTTCATTTTGGAAAATTATTTTAACCATTAAAATCAAAAAATATTGATTAACGTTTCTTTTTTATTAATTAGGTCACTAAAACTAAATCCCCTATTTTTGCAATGCGAAGTAGAGCAGCGGTAGCTCGTCGGGCTCATAACCCGAAGGTCACTGGTTCGATCCCGGTCTTCGCAACTAACAAGAATTATGGTATCTAGTTTTATTGAAAGATAAATACAGTTCAATTCCATTTTTCGTAGTAGAAAAGGCTCGGATTTTTTCCGAGCCTTTTTAAAAAATTAATATTGTTTTACTTATTAAGTTAAGCAATGATTACCTCCTCCATCTTTCAGCAACATGTTTGCGGTAATCAACGTTTTAATAAATTAAATCTAAGCTGTGCAAATCAGTAAAATCTGAAAGTAAAAAATAGCATCCAAGCATGAAAGCAGGTTTCGTAAATATTTTTGGTAAGCCCAATGCAGGTAAAAGCACATTGCTCAATGCGTTTATGGGAGAAAAAATGGCCATCGTTTCGCATAAAGTGCAAACTACTAGACATCGTATAAAAGCTATTCTCACAAATGAGGAATATCAAATTATTTTCTCAGACACACCAGGCATTATAGACCCAAAGTACAAATTGCACGAAAAAATGATGCAAGCAGTAAAAGGTAGTTTAGAAGATGCAGATGTGGCTCTATTAATTGCAGACGCTAGAGAAACGGTTGATGAAAGCCATGAAATTTTTCAAAAACTTAGATTGAAAGCACCCGTAATTGTTGTGCTTAATAAAATAGACCAAGTAAAAGATGCAGAAGAATTAGAAAAAATAAAAATTTTTTTTGAAGCTCAAACTTATTGCAAAGAAGTAGTGTCGATATCTGCATTAAAAAAAGATGGAATTGAAGCATTGTTGCAAAGAATTTTATTTTACTTGCCAGTAGGGCATCCGTTTTATGAAGGCGATGACATAAGCGATATGCCTGTAAAGTTTTTTGTAGGAGAACTAGTAAGAGAAAAAATATTTCAATTATACCATGAAGAACTGCCTTACCATACTACAGTAGTGGTGCAGGAGTACAAAGAAAAGAGTACACTTACTAAAATACGTGCAGAAATAATTGTACAAAGAGATACACAAAAAGGAATAATATTGGGTGAGGGTGGTAGCATGATAAAACAACTAGGCACATTGGCAAGAAAAGATATAGAAGAATTTATTGGCAATAAAGTGTTTTTGGAGTTGTATGTAAAAGTGAGACCAAAGTGGAGAGATAGTGAGTTGTTTTTGAAGGAATATGGATATTAGCAGTTTGCAGTTTGCAGTTTGCGGTTTGCAGTTTTTTTTAATATAGTTTTGCAATTTATACTTTAATCGTTATATGAATGGGGGCTTGTAGAGATTTGTTTGTTTTTCAAAAAGCATTTTCACTGGCAATGGAAATATTTTAAGTAAGTAAAACATTTCCTACTGAAGAAAAATATAGTTTAACAGACCAAGCAAGAAGAAGTTCGAGATCGGTTTGTGCAAATTTTGGTGAAGCTTACAGACGAACAAAATATCCGGCACATTTTGTAAGTAAGCTAACAGATTGCGATGCAGAGAGTACTGAAACCGAAATTTGGTTAAAATTTGCTTTCGAATGTAAATATATAAATGAAGAAAAGTATTTCGAATTATCTAAACGTAGTTCAGAAGTTGGATGAATGTTAGGGCACATGATAAAAAACCCAGATAAATATTTAAAATAATAAAAAAAACAAAAAGTGTGGTTGCTTTTTGCTAAATGTAATTTGCCATTTGCAAATTGCATACTGCAAATTGCCAATTGCCAACCGCAAACTATGTCATTTACAGTAGCAATAACAGGTCGCCCAAATGTGGGTAAGAGTACATTTTTTAATCGTATGCTTGAGCAGCGTAAAGCCATTGTAGACGATGTAAGTGGTGTAACTAGAGATAGACAATACGGTGTAGCAGATTGGACGGGCCGTACGTTTAATGTAATAGATACTGGGGGCTTTGTAGTAGGTAGTGATGATGTGTTTGAAAGAGAAATACGCAAGCAAGTGCATATTGCTATAGATGAAGCCAATGTAATTATTTTTATGGTAGATGCTGCTGCTGGCATTACCAATTTAGATGAGAGCATGGGCGATTTATTGCGCCGTAGCAAAAAGCCAGTTTTTTTAGTTGTAAATAAAGTAGATAACCATGCACGTATGCTAGAAGCAAGTGAGTTTTACAGCATGGGTTTTGAGCATATCTTTTTTTTATCTTCAATAAGTGGAAGTGGCTCTGGCGAATTATTAGATGCAATTGTAGCATTGATGCCAGCGGAAAAAGAAGAAGAAGCAGAAGCCGTTTACTTGCCAAAGTTTGCCATTATTGGGCAGCCAAATGTTGGTAAATCTAGCTTACTAAATGCTTTAATAGGTCAGGAGCGTACAATTGTAAGCGATATTGCAGGTACTACCAGAGATAGCATACATACGCATTACAATATGTTTAACAAAGAATTTGTATTGATAGATACAGCAGGTATTCGTAGAAAAAATAAAGTAAATGAAGATCTTGAATTTTACTCTGTAATTAGAGCAATAAAAGCATTAGACGAAGCCAATGTATGTTTGCTAATGATAGATGCAGAAAAAGGTATTACAGCCCAAGATCTTGCTATTTTTTCTATGGCGGTAAAAAAAGGAAAAGGAATTGTAGTATTGGTAAACAAGTGGGATTTGATAGAAAAGGAAACCAATACTGCCCGTGATTATGAAAAGCAACTAAAAGAAAGATTAGAACCATTTAGTGATGTGCCTATTATTTTCACCTCTGTAATAGAAAAACAGCGTTTGCTAAAAAGTATAGAAATGGCCTTGATGGTTTTTGAAAACCGCCAGCGCAAAGTACCTACCAGCAAGCTTAACGATATAATGCTAAAAGCAATAGAACAAATAAAACCACCTGTAGTTAGAGGAAATGCTATTAAAATAAAATATGTAACACAGTTGCCTATGCACACTCCTACGTTTGCATTTTTTTGCAATTACCCCGATGATATTAAAGCACCATACCAAGGTTATTTAGAAAATAAATTAAGAGAAAATTTTGAGTTTACGGGTATACCAATTAGGTTGTTTTTTAGGAAAAAGTAGAATTTATTAAAACGCTATTATAATGTCAATTTATTTAGAGTTTTCATAGAAAAAATAATATATCATTTTTTACGTGTTTATGTATTTACTAACATTGTATAAATAAAAAACCCTTCCACAATAAATTTTAATGGGAAGGGTTCTTTACTAGTGATTTAACTATTATTCAAACTCTGAATTTGCAATAGTTTTAATAGTTATAGGCATAGTTTGACCCATTACACCCATTGTACCAGATACATCAGTTGTGCCATTATTTTTCTTTACCAAACTTGTTTTTGTATCTACAATCATTGTGTTTTCACCTACTGTTTCCATATCAAGCTCTATTGTCATTCCTTTTACTTCTTTACTTATAGTGCCCTTACCCGTAGATTTAATTAGCAATGTTGCAATACCATTTTCAAGGTTTTTTAATTCATAATTTTTTACTGCTTTTAGCCCTTGAATTTCGGTATTCTCTGACCATTTATCACCTACTTTTTTATCAATTGGCACTATATAAAAAGCTGCATCAGTACTTCCCTCTGCTACTTTTTCACCACTTCCCATCAATCCAGCAAAAGGATTTCCATTATCTTCATCTTCCGACGCAATTTTTGTAACTAGTTCTATTTCTTTTGCTCTGCCAGTTGTTTTATCAATATTTAATTGCACAGTTTTACCAAGCATTTTGCTAAATTGTTTTCCCATTTCTCCATCTCTATCTTCTTTTTTGTCAGAATCATAATCCATTTTCTTACCCATCATTTCACTATTAGAAGTAATTTTGGTAACAGTGTTAGTAGCAGTATAATTTTTGTTATCTGCGCCTGTTATTTCTATAAAGCTGTTAGTATTGGTTTTCATTTTCATTTGTCCACCCATTCCCATGTCCATATCCATAGACATTATAGATTTAGAAGTTATTTTTTTTCCTTTTTCTAGTTTTACATTTTGGGCTTGTGCTATTAAAGATGCAAATGAAATAGATAGTACTAAAATTTTTTTCATAATATATTTTTTACAAAAATAGATATTTAAACAAGATTTTGTATTAGTTCGTAATAAAATTGTATGTTAAAAAAATTATAGAATATCCATTTAAAAATGGTGAAAACTCATTTTAAAACAAAATTTCATAACTATTTAATTAAAAAAATTATCCTTTAATTCTTTTAGCTTCATCCTCAGACCCTGCTTTTCTTTGTCTAGCGCTTTTTATTTGCGCACTACCAAATCTATAGCTAAATGTTAGTCTAAAAGTTTGACTTTCCCAATTACCATTTCCAATAATATATAAGCCGCCAAAATTACTAACAGCACCCCAAGGAGCAGTGTGCAAAATATCTGTTGCAGCTATTTTTACAGTTGCCGCTTTGTTTAAAAATTGTTTTTGTAAACCTAAATCTAGGCTACCATTTGCTTTAGACTTCCAAGTACCACCCCATACACTAGGCCCACTAAAATATCCACTAATTTCTGCTGTATAATCTTTTCCTAAAATAAAACTTTGTTGTAAATATGCACCAAAACTTGGTACTTTTTCCCTTACTTTATTTTCTCCAATAAAGCCATTAAATATTTGATAATTGTACCAAATATTCGCATACCCATTCCACCATTTATTTATGGGTGTAGGGGAACCAATATTAAAACTTATAATTTGCTGTTGTGCCAGGTTTTTTTGCTGTATAAATGTAGCGTTACCTGCTGTATCTGTAGCTTGTGTGGCATAATCTTTTACATTACTATAACCAATTGTTGTATTTATAAAACCCATAAATGTGTGCATTAGTTCAATATTATCTGTATACTGGGGTCTTAAAAATGCATTTCCTTTTTCATAAGTTAATTCATCTAGTTTATTTTCAAATGGATTTAAATCTTGATAAGTAGGTCTATCTATGCGCTTGCTATAAGTTAGGTTTAAACTATGTTTTTGGTTAATATTCCATGTAAGAGCTGCACTCGGAAAAAGATTTACATAGTTACGTTTTACCCTATTATCAGCTTGTACAATTCCATCTGCTCTTGTAAGGTTGCCATCACTAATAGTTTGTTCTATCCGCAAGCCAGATTGTAAACTCCATTTTTGGTTTAGCTGCACCTGGTAGTTTGTGTAAGCAGCATTTACATTTTCAGTGTAAGAAAAATCATTGCTTCTACTAAGTTGTTTTACCGGTATTCCTTGTGGGTTATCAGTAAAAAAGTCAAAAGTATTTTTAGTTGTTACAAATGCAGTTTTTAAACCATATCCTAATTTTCCTTTTCCTAACTTTTGCTCTGCGTCTATTTTAGCAGTAAAAATATTAATATCGGTTGGGGTATAATTTCTATTTGTAATTTTATCTATTTCTACCCCGTTTTTATCTTTATAACTATTTGGTTGTACACTTCTACCAGTACCTTTAAATAATCCATAATCTGCATCAAAATTTATTTCTCTTCCACTTGTGTCTATATATCTATAATTCAAATTAAAATTAGCATTTGTACGACTGCCAGGTATTGCATTTGTAGCAAATAGTTTTTTTACAAATGTTTTCGTAGGGTCAAACGAAATATCAGTATTTCCATTATTTCCCCAATTAGTATTACTAAAATTGGTTGTTGCTAAAAAGCCAATAGTATTTTTATTATTTATAAAATAATCTGCACCCGCTTTTATATTAATGTTTTTATCATCACTTTTATTTACAGATTTATTATCATACAGCGTATCTTTTTGTACACGAAATAAATTTAATTCACTTCTATTTATCCCAACACTTTCACCAATATTTCCAAATACATTTATTTTTTTATCTCTATAGTTTAAGTTCAAAGAGCCATTGCCTTTTGGGGTAAAACCTTGCGTAAAACCTAAGTTTACACTGCCATTTGTACCAAATTTTTTATTCTTTTTTAGCCTTATGTTTACAATACCTGCATTACCACTTGCGTCGTATTTGGCACTTGGGTTGCTTATCATTTCTATTGCTTCAATATCATTGCTGTTTATACTTTTAAGATATGCTGCTAGGTCTTTAGTGTCTAATTGCATCATTTTCCCATCTACATATACACGTACGCCAGTCTTACCTTTCATGCTTATGTTTTCGTTATTATCTACCTGCACGCCTGGGCTTTTGCGTAGTAATTCTAATGCATCGCTTCCTTGAGCATTTATACTTTGTTCTACATTAAAAACAGTTTTGTCAGCTTTTACTTCTATCATTGGCTTTTTTGAAACAATTACTATGTTTTGTAAGTTTTTTGAAACTTCTGTAAGTTTTACTGTTTCAACATTTATAATCTGAGCATCTAAGAAAGTATATTTTTTTGAGTACTTATTTTCGTAACCAATACCTGTGAATAATAGCAAATAATCTCCATTTTTATTTGTGGTTATTTCATATTTACCACCAATTTCACTTACAGCTGCCTTTACCAAGCTACTATCTTTTGCATTTAATAAACTAATTGTAATTAATTTTAGCCCTACATTTTTTATATCATTTACTGTGCCTGTAATTTTAATTTGTGCATTTAATTGACTATAAATGGCTAAAAAGCCCATTATAACTGTAAAAATCTTCTTTCTCATTTTTAATAATTTTATTATTGTAATGCAAAGTAAAG
>JANXOQ010000317.1 GCA_025357775.1 Ferruginibacter sp.
CCATGGTTTTGGGTAGATATTTCACTTTTACCAGTAATAATATTTTTTACAGGATGGTTTAATCCTCTATGCCCATTTTTCATTTTATAAGTTGGAATATCATTTGCTAAAGCTAATAATTGATGCCCTAGGCAAATACCAAACAATGGTTTATCTACAGCTAATATTTTCTTTACCGTTTCTATTGCATAAAGCATTGGAGCAGGGTCACCAGGACCATTGCTTATAAAGTATCCTGTCGGATTAAATTTTTCTAATTCTTCAAAACTAGTTTTAGCACTAAATACTTTTACATATACACCTCTTTCTACAAAACAATTTAAAATATTTCTTTTTACACCAAAGTCTAATACTGCTACTCTTATGGCAGAGTTTTCATTTCCTAAGGTATATGTTTCTGTTGTAGTCACTACAGAAGCTAATTCTAAACCTGCCATAGTTGGCACTTCTGCCAACTGTTTTTTTAGTAGCTCTACATCATTGGTTTCAGATGATATAATGCAATTCATAGCGCCTTTCTCCCTTACATGCGCTACAAGTGCACGAGTATCAACTCCGTTTATAGCTACTACATTTTGAGCTTCAAAATAGCTTTGCAATGAATCTTCTGCCATAAAACGGCTATACTTTTCTTCTAAGTTTCTGCCAATAACTCCCTTTACTTTTACAGCATCGCTTTCTACGTCTTCGGGTTTAACACCATAGTTGCCTGTATGCACGCTATTCATTATTAAAACTTGTCCATAATAGCTTGGATCTGTAAATACCTCTTGATAACCTGTCATACCTGTGTTGAAGCAAATTTCACCAGTAGTGGTGCCAATTTTTCCGAAAGCTGTTCCAATTACCAGAGTGCCGTCTTCTAATAGTAGTACTGCTTTTATTGTATTTGAGTTAGACATATAAATTTCAAATTAATTTTAAAGATTTATAATTTGTTATTGTTTGGTATCATTATGAACGAATACATTTTTACTACTTTTAGGTGTGGAGTACCCAGGAGAGGATACCATTCCTACAATTTTCCATTCATCTTTTTCCAATTTAAAAACCCTACTTTCTAGAATTGTTTTCTTCAAACCATTTGGCGTATTTTGGGTTTTCTTATATTTCACAAAAGCTATTTTATTGTCTAATTCTATATTAAAATCCTCAATAATATTTTTGTTAATTATGGAATCATTTTCAGGGATAGGATTATCTTTCATCCAACTAGAAACGAACTGTTTCAAATCCTCCCATCCATTTGCTCTTAACGTTACATCATCTTCTACACATACCCAATAAACAGAAAGAATGCAAAAAACAATTATTCTATGCTGCGCTGTTTTTTTTATAAAAAGCTTTATTTTCTTCCCATGCCTTTGCTTTCAGTATGGAAGTTATTTCTTCTTTATTATCTAATTTTTTATTTTCTTGTTTGCAGCTAAGTATTAAAACCACCGTTACAAAAAAAATAGACGATATGACTTCATATAGTATTTATCATTTTTTACTTGAAAGTATTTTTGCAATAATATAAAAAAAGCTCCGATAAAAATATCGGAGCCATATAAAAATTTTATAAATTAGTAAATTAGATTTCTTTACCGTTATTTAATTTTAATTTCAATTCTTCCAACTCATCCATCTTACCATCAGCGGCAAGTTGAGATTGTTGAGCCCAAGTTGTGGGGTCTAAATGACCAACTCTTGCAGTAGCAGAAGTTAAAATTTCTTTTACTTTATCTGCATCAGTAATAGCCAAAACAGCAAAGGTAGAAATACCAGCGGCTATCAAAACTTCAGCAGCTTTTGGGCCAATACCTTCAATGATTGTTAAATCATCTTCGTTAGAAGATGTAGTGGATTTCGGAGCAGGAACTGTTTCTATTACTGCATCTGTAACTACATCATCGGAATTAGTTGTAGCTTTTGCTTTAGCTCCACCACTTCTACGAGTTTTCTTAGCTGGTTCTGCACCTGCATCAGTGTCAATGTGTTTGCCATAAACTTCGTTAAAGTCTACTAGTTCTATCATTGCCATTTCTGCGTTATCTCCTTGTCTTGCACCTAGCTTTATAATACGTGTATATCCACCTGGGCGGCCAACTACTTTTGGTGCAACAACTGTAAATAATTCTTTCACTGCTGCTTTATCATTTAGGTAACTAAACACTATACGGTGATTGTGGCTAATTGCTTCTTTACTTTCTGTAGCTTTTGTTTTTGTAATTAATGGCTCAATGTATGTACGAAGTGCCTTAGCTTTTGCAACAGTTGTTGTTATTCTTTTGTAAGTAATTAATTGACAACCAAGGTTCATCAATAAAGCTCTTCTATGAGATGCTGTTCTACTTAAATTGTTATTTTTGTTTCCGTGACGCATGATTTTTGTTTTTTTTTAATAACCAGTACCGTGTCAGGAATTACCAGTTATCCATTCGGACTTTTTTAAAATTATTAAATTGTTATTTTGCTTTAATTTTAGATAAATATTGGTAAACCTTCGAATAAATATTTATTACTTATCTCCATTTCGAAGAATATAGGAACAAGTTCTTAATTTTCGTCCTCTATTTTTAATTTGCTCAAATCCATACCAAAGCTCAATCCCCTATCTTGCAATACAGCATCTATTTCGCTTAAAGATTTCTGACCAAAGTTTCTAAACTTCATCAAATCTTCTTGCTCATATTGTACTAGTTCGCTTAATGAATTAATCTTTGCTGCCTTTAAGCAATTGAAAGCACGTACAGAAAGGTCTAAATCTTCCAAAGGAGTTTTAAGCATTTTACGTAATTGTAAAGTATGCTCATCTACCATATCTTCTTTCTTATCTTCTTTTGTATCAAATGTGATGTTTTCATCAGTAATTATCATCAAATGTTGAATAAGTATACGACTAGCTTGTTTAACTGCTTCTTCAGGGTGTATTGTACCATCCGTAACAACATCCATTACTAATTTCTCAAAATCAGTACGTTGTTCTACTCTAGTATTTTCTATTAAATATTTTACATTTTTTATTGGAGTGTAGATAGCATCCACAGGTATATATCCAAAAATATTACTTTTTTCTTTATGGTCTTCTGCAGGCACATAACCACGACCACGGCCGATTGTAATATCAATATCTAACTTTGCACTACTGTCTAATGTACAAATCATCAGTTCAGGGTTCATTACTTCAAACATTGGAGTAGCTTCACCAATCATACCAGCAGTAAACTCTGTTTTATTTTTTATTGACAATGTAACTTTTTCAGACATAATCTCATGCTCACCTAATAGTTTGAACCTTACTTGCTTCAAATTGAGAATCATTTCAGTTACATCTTCGGTTATACCTTTTATTGTAGCAAATTCGTGGTCAGCACCTGCAATGTTTATACCAACAATTGCATATCCTTCCAAAGAATTTAATAAAACACGACGAAGTGCATTTCCTATAGTAACACCATACCCGGGCTCTAATGGACGAAATTCAAATTGAGCTTCGAAATCAGTAGCTTTTTGTAGTACAATTTTATCTGGTTTAACAAAATTAAAAACGGCCATTTTTATTTGTTTAGTTTAATTAAAAAAAAGTATTGAGTATTGAGATTTAAGTATTGAGATTTGATATTTAGTAATGAGATGATAGTTTATCTTAATACTAAATACTCAATACTAGGATCTTATTTAGAGTACAATTCTACAATTAATTGCTCCTTTATATTTTCTGGAACATTTTCTCTCTCAGGATATGTAATAAAAGTACCTTTCATTTCTGATTCATTCCATTCAACCCATCCAAACTTTGGATTTTTTCCACGAAGATTGTCAGTAATAGATTTATTGATAGCACTCTTATTTTTCAACCCTATCACATCACCTGGCTGGCA
This sequence comes from Ferruginibacter sp., assembly GCA_025357775.1. GTDB lineage: Bacteria > Bacteroidota > Bacteroidia > Chitinophagales > Chitinophagaceae > Ferruginibacter. Next base: position 3,867 of record JANXOQ010000317.1, read on the forward strand.
ACTATAAGATGGGATATTTACTACCTCACCATTTACAGTAATATGCTTGTGACTTACTAATTGGCGTGAACCTTGGCGACTAATACAAATACCCATTCTGTAAACTGTATTATCTAAACGTGCTTCTAGTAATTTAATAAGATTTTCACCAGTAACGCCTCTTTTACGAGCAGCTTCAGCATATGTTTTACGGAATTGTTTTTCCAACAAACCATAAGTATACTTAGCTTTTTGTTTTTCTGATAACTGTAATCCGTACTCACTTGGAGCTTTGCGCTTTTTGGTAGCACCATGCATTCCAGGAGGAACACTATTTTTGGTTAACCACTTTCCGTTTCCGGTAATTAATTCTCCAAATCTACGGGAGATTTTTGTTTTGGGGCCTGTGTAACGTGCCATAACTTAAATATATATGATTTTTTAGTGACGATTCATCATCATAAAAATCTTAAAAATCGATGATGAACCCTTTATATAATTAGACATGAGTATTGAGAATGAACACTCGATAATAGTTATCTAGTATCCCAATACTAATATCTGAATACTTGTTTTAAACTCTTCTTTTCTTTGGAGGTCTGCAACCATTATGTGGCATTGGTGTAATATCTTTTATAGATACTACTTCTATACCGTTTTGAGATAAAGAACGTATAGCACCTTCACGTCCGCTTCCTGGTCCTTTTACAAATACATCTACTTTTTTAAGTCCTGCATCTAATGCTATCTTAGCACAATCTGCGCCTGCCATTTGTGCTGCATATGGTGTATTCTTTTTAGAACCTCTAAAACCCATTTTACCAGCAGAAGCCCAAGAAATAACTTGACCTTGCTTATTGGTAAGACTAATTATTATGTTGTTAAAGGTTGCACTTATATGCGCATCTCCGTATGCTTCTACTTTTACTACTCTCTTTTTTGCAGCTGCTTTTGCGCCTTGCTTGCCTTTTTGTTGTGCTTTTGCCATTTGTTTTAAAAATGTTAGGTATTCGTTAAAAAATTTTTACTTGTAAAGTAAAATAAATGCAACCCTCCTGCTGGCTCAATAGCTATCTAGTGTTGTATTTTGAAATATAGAGCTTAATTAAATACAGTTATTAATTTTTGTTGAACTAAAAATTCAGCATTAACTAAATCAATAGTATTAGTAATTCAACAAATATTAATTACAATTATTTGGTTACTTTCTTTTTACCAGCAACTGTTTTGCGCTTTCCTTTTCTTGTACGGCTGTTTGTACGGGTACGCTGACCACGCAAAGGCAAACCTTTACGATGACGTAA
>JANXOQ010000350.1 GCA_025357775.1 Ferruginibacter sp.
AATGCTACTACTTTATTATTGGTTGCAAATAATTGGTCAAAATATTTATTCAATATTTCATATCCATTTAGCACAGTTGCATTCTCATCAAACTGTGCTGGAATATACGGCACTTTTAGTGCAGATTTTGGGCCTTCATTGTATAAAAATTTATCATATTCATTATTATTTTTTTTCAATAAATCTGAGTAAAAAGATTTTATTGTTTCATTTTTTGGTAAGTCGTATAAAGCAGTTGCCAATGTTTTAAGAATATCTCTTTTTAATGGTTCACGCTCTTTACGCAAATTGCCAGCAAGTTTTGTAGCAATATCATTATTTGTATTTTCAAGCAAGGTTGCTGTTTCTATGGCTAGTGCTTTTATTGGGGCAATATAAGATTCCCATGCAGCTATTTTTGCTTGCTTTACATGTGCCGTTGCATCTTCCTCTATTACTTCTAATTCGTCAGCTGTTGCTAAAGCGTTTTCTATTATCCAACTTCGCATTTGTTTTATACAATCCCATTCTTTTTCCCATGCAAGTCTATCTGTAGTTTTGTACCGCTCATGGCTGCCAGAGGTAGAGTGGCCTTGGGGTTGTGTTATTTCTTCTATATGAAAAATTGCAGGAGTATGTGTTTCTCTAATTTTCTCAATTGCTGGTTCTAATACTTCACAAAGTCCTGCATAATCCCACCCTTTTAGTTTGTATATATCAAAGCCATTGCTGTTATCTTTTTTTTGAAAACCTGCCAATACATCCGATATAGAACCTTTGGTAGTTTGATATTCTTTAGGTACGGAAATGCCATACCCATTATCCCAAACAAAAACTGCTAAAGGCACTTGCAATACACCTGCTGCATTTATGGTTTCCCAAAAATGCCCTTCACTGGTAGATGCATCACCTATTGTACAAAAACAAACTTCGTTTCCTTTATTACTTAAATTTATTTCGTTTTTTACTTGCTGTACACTTTTAAAAAACTTACTTGCATACGCTAAACCCAGTGCTCGAGGCATTTGCCCTGCTGTAGGTGCAATATCACTTGCTGTATTTTTTGTTTCAATTAACGGCAGCCATTCTCCATTCTCATCTACATTAGCAGTTGCAAAATGTGCATTCATTTGCCTACCCGCACTAAACGGGTCATTAGCAAGGTTTGCATCTGCGTATAATTGTGCAAAAAATTGTTGTACAGTAGATATGCCACTAGCAAAAGCAAAGGTTTGGTCTCTATAATAGCCGCTTCTAAAATCACCAGCTTTAAAAAATTTTGCCATGGCTATTTGTGGTACTTCCATACCATCACCAAATATTCCAAATTTTGCTTTTCCTGTAAGTACTTCTTTACGCCCAAGTAGGCTCGTTTCTCTACTAATGCAAGCATATCTATAATCTTGCAATACTTCATTGCGAAAAGTTTCAAAACTTAATTTTTCTACTATATCAATATCAATATTGTTTGTTGTGTCCATATAAATTTAAGTTGTTGCAAAAATATCATTTTAAAAGCGTTTTGTTAAAAAACAGCAATAACAAACTCATTTTTCTTAAAATTAAAACCTTTTTGTATATTTGTGGTCTTATAATAAACACATTAAAATGAAAAAAATTATAACTTTAACAATTGCGCTTGCAATGGTAGTTTCTAGCTTTGCACAATTATCAAAAACAACGGTAGCGCCTGCAATGCCAACCATGCCCGCTGTAGCTGATATGCATGCTGGCCATAACCATGCATCAGAAAATGCTGCAATGACTAAACCAGCAGCTATATTGGAAGATGTACTTGCGTTAAAAGAAGCTTTGTATAATTTTGGTAAAATACCACAGGGTAAGCCTGTAACACATGTTTTTACAGTAACAAATACAGGTAAAACAGGTTTTAAGCTTGATAATGTGCAAGCAAGTTGTGGTTGTACTACACCACAATGGAACAAAGATGAAATTGTGGCACCTGGTAAAAGTGCAGAAATAACTGTAGGATATAATGCAGCTGCAACTGGAAATTTTAATAAATCAATTACCATTTCTTACAATGGTGGGCAAAGTAAAGTTTTAAATATTATTGGTGAAGTATGGACTACACCAGCAGCAAGTGCGCCTGTAAACGAAGTTGCAAATGAATTAAAAAATTAAAAAAACAGACATTCACAAACATTTTAAATCTACAACATGAAAAAAGTATTATTCTCTTTGGCTGCTTTAGCATTATCTGCTGGGGCATTTGCTCAAGCAAAATCTGATGATATTGCTAAGATTAAATCAGAAACAATTGAAATGGGTAAAATACCTCAAGGTACACCAGCACCAGCTGTGTTTACAGTACTAAACACTGGTAGCAAAGATTTGATTATCGAAAGTGCAAGCCCTACTTGTGGTTGTACAATTGGCGATTATACCAAAACACCCATTGCACCCGGTAAAACTGGTACAATAACAGCTACTTATAACGCAGGCGGTATTGGTGCATTTGAAAAGCACATGAATGTGAAATTTGCTGGCGCTGATGATATGAAAAGTATTACTATAAAAGGTGAAGTGTTAAGTGCAGAAGATTATGCTAAAGTAAAAGCAGGTATTCCACTTGTACCCGCTGGCATGCCTACACCACCAAACATGGTAAATGCAACTCCAATAAAATCTGCTGTACCTGCTATGATAGCTGCACCAGCCGTAAAGAAAATAGCTGCAAAAAAAGCTGTTAAAACTGCTGTAGCTAAAACTGCTGTTATTAAAACTGCTGCATAGCATATAACAAAAATTATAAAATAAAGCCTTCGCCATTGCGGAGGTTTTTTTTTAAATTTCCTTTTGTTTAGCACTAAGCTATAAATATTTGCTAAAAAATAATAACCATTTTGCAATGGGCTTATTTGCTAAAAATTAGCTAAAAGTATTAGAGATAGGTATTTATACAAATAAAAGTTTGAGAGAACCATTTTAACAATATTTTTAATATTTAATCAAGTTGCTTGGTCTTCTTTTGAAGATTTAGGTGACGAATTTTTACCATGCAATACAACTACGGAATGATAGGCCTTGGCACAATGGGATGCAACCTTGTACTAAATATGAGTGACCATAATTTTAGTGTGGCAGGGTATGATAAAGATATGAAGAAAACGGAAAACCTTAATATATTAGGCGAAGGGAAAAATGTGAAAGGTTTTAATGATGTAGCAACATTTGTGTTATCATTAGAATTACCAAGGGTAATAATGTTGTTGGTACCAGCTGGGCCTATTGTAGATGCTGTTGTAAAGGACCTTAAACCCTTTTTGGGCAAAGAAGATATTATTGTAGACTGTGGTAATTCACATTTTACAGATACACAAAGACGAATAGATGAACTTGAAAAAGAAGGGTTACACTTTTTTGGTCTAGGTGTTTCTGGTGGAGAAAAGGGTGCTAGGTTTGGACCAAGTATAATGCCAGGTGGCAACGTAGATGCATACAAAAGGCTAGCCCCAATGCTAGAAGCAATAGCTGCAAAAATAAATGACGTGCCTTGCACAGCATACATGGGTACTGGTGCAGCAGGGCATTATGTAAAAATGGTACACAATGGTATTGAGTACGCAGCTATGGAAATGATAGCAGAAACTTATCATTTATTAAAAAAACATGCTGGGCTAAGTAATGAAGAACTGCATACTGTTTTTGCTACTTGGAATAAAGGTAGATTACAATCTTTTTTAGTAGAAATAACAGCAACAATTTTTGCAGAAAAAGACGACGTAGGCGAAGGAATGCTAATAGATAAAATAAAAGATACTGCAAAGCAAAAAGGAACTGGTGCTTGGATGAGCCAAGATGCAATGGCAACCGGCTCTCCTATTCCTTCAATAGATGCATCTGTAACTGCAAGAATTTTATCATCTATGAGAAATGATAGATTAGTAGCTTCAAATATTTTTAGTGATATTGATATAAGTATTACAACAGATGATAAACTAAATTTTATAAAAATGGTGGAAGATGCTTTGTATTCGGCATTTATACTTACTTATGCACAAGGTCTATCAATGTTAAAAACATCATCTGATAATTATAAATACCATACAGATTTGAAAACGGTGGCTACAATATGGCGTGGTGGTTGTATTATACGGGCAGCCATGCTCGAAGATATTATGCAGGCTTATGAGCAAGAACCTACCTTAAAAAATATTTTAAATAGTGATATGTTCATCGAAAAAATTAAATTATCTCAAGCTTCCTTAAGAAAAATTGTACAATTAGGTGCACAAATAGGTATTCCATTACCCTCTTTTTCTGCATCGTTAAATTATTTTGATGCATATAAAAGTGCTTGGTTACCTGCTAACTTAATACAAGCACAAAGAGATTTTTTTGGTGCACATACGTACGAGAGATTGGATAAGGAAGGAGTTTTTCATACACAGTGGTAAGCTGTACCCCTAATCTTCCAAATGGGGAATTAGGTAGCTCGTAAAATCCATCAATTATTAAATTTTTGTGTTGTTGAATTTTTGTAATGTTAAATCGTTTTAGGTTCAAAAAATTATCACCTTGGCTAATTATCACATTTTCTTCTTATGAATTCCAATTTAAAAACAAACCCTACCATCATCACCATTTTTGGTGGCTCTGGAGACCTTACATGGCGTAAGCTTGTGCCTGCACTTTACAATTTATTTTTAGATAATTGGCTCAATGAAAAGTTTAGCATTATTTGTACAGGGCTTGAAGATACCAAGCAAGAAGATTTTATTAATCGTTTGCAAGAAGGGGTAGATAAATTTAGCAGAAGTGGAAAATCAATACCAGAAAAATGGGAAGTTTTTTCAAAATATATTCAATATAAAAAAGCAGATTTTACCATATCGGATTTTTATAATGAGTTAAAAACGGATATTGAAAATTTTGATAAAGCAGCTAACTGTATTGCAAATAAAATTTATTACTTAGCAGTAAATCCATTATTTTTTGGGACAATAGTAGATTTATTAAACGAAGCAAATTTAGCAACTGATAGAGAGCATGCAAGACTAGTGATTGAAAAGCCTTTTGGTACTGATTTAGAAACTGCTAAGGCACTAAATAAAAAACTGCTCAGCATATTTGAAGAAAAACAATTGTACAGAATAGATCATTATTTAGGTAAAGAAACGGTTCAAAATATTTTAGCATTTCGTTTTGCCAATGCATTATTTGAACCAACATGGAATAGAAATTATATTGACCATGTGCAAATATCTGTAGCAGAAAAAATAGGGGTTGAAGATAGAGGTGGATATTATGACCATAGCGGTGCACTAAGAGATATGGTGCAAAACCATGTAATGCAGTTAATGTGTTTGGTAGCTATGGAACCACCTGTATCTTTTAATGCAGATGAAATAAGGAATAAAAAAGCCGATGTATTACACGCCATTAGAAAAATAAAAAAAGAAGATGTGCATGAGTTTGCAAGCCGAGGGCAGTATGGCGCTGGATGGCAAGAAGGCACTCAGGTAAAAGGTTACAGAGAAGAGAAAGGTGTACCCCCAAATTCTAATACGGAAACATTTGCAGCATTAAAATTATTTGTAGACAACTGGCGATGGAGTAATGTGCCATTTTACATTCGTAGTGGGAAACGTATGCAACAAACAATGTCTGTTATTACTATTCAATTTAAACCTGTTCCGCACCAGTCTTTTCCAGATGAGGCAATTGAAAACTGGCAGGCTAACAAAATTATTATAAACCTACAGCCCGATATGGGTATTCGAATTCGTTTTCAAGCAAAAAAACCTGGTTTGCAAATGCAATTGAACCCAGTGGATATGATGTTTAATTACAACGATACTTATTCCGCTGGCATACCCGAAGGCTACGAAACTTTGCTGCTAGATGTAATGGAAGGCGACGCTACATTATTTATGCGTGCTGACCAAGTAGAAGCTGCATGGGATGTAGTAATGCCTGTGCTTACAATGTGGAACGACCATCCATCAATAAATTTTCCAAACTATAGTGCAGGTAGTAATGGGCCTGAAACTGCGGAGGCAATTGTAGCTAAGGAAGGTGATAATTGGTTGATGTTGGCTTTTGATAAAAAAGTTTAAAGGGTTGAATCTTGTTTGAAGAGTTGGAGGTCAACGTTAAAAGTTGAAGGTTTTTTAAATTTAAAGCCTTGTTAAATTTCTTTAAGATTTCTATATGAATACAGTTACCAATTTTGATACTCCACAATTATTAGCAGTAGCTGCTGCTGATTATTTTGTAAAATTATCTAATGAAATTATTGAAGAAAAAGGAAAATTTACAGTTGCATTATCTGGTGGGAGCACACCCGCTGTTATGTTTGCAATACTAGCAACAGATGATTATGCAAGTAAAATAAACTGGAAAAAAATATATTTTTTTTGGGGTGATGAAAGGTGTGTAGCATTAGATAGTAGTGATAACAATGCTTTCAATGCCAAAAATATTTTACTTGATAATGTACCTATTCCTAAAAAAAATATTTTTGTTATACCTGTAAATGAAACGCCTATAAATGCCGCAATATATTATGAAGCTACTATAAAAATATTTTTTAAAACAGATAAGCCAATTTTTGATTTGGTTTTATTAGGAATGGGCGATGATGGGCATACTGCTTCTTTATTTCCTTACACAAGTATTTTGTTGGAGAAACAAAAATTGGTAAGTGAAGTTTTTTTAGCAGAAAAAAATGTGTGGCGAATAAGCTTAACAGAACCCATAATAAATGCAGCAACTCACAAGTTATTTTTGATAGCGGGAAAAGCCAAAGAACCAATGCTAGATATAATTTTGTATAGTGAAAAAAACACCCAAAAATACCCTGCCCAACTAATAAAAAATGCAGATTGGTTTGTGAACATATAAATAATAAAAATTATATTTCAACCCTATTATAAGCCAGTACTATTTGTACAAGCTTATGTATCTATATTTTTATTTATTGGGTTTAGACTAAGGCGTACATGTGGCAATATTGTGAGTACTTTTTTTACTAAT
>JANXOQ010000360.1 GCA_025357775.1 Ferruginibacter sp.
AATACATGGTATTGATTTTAATGATGAAAAGCAGTTTGAATTATTAGGGCATTTAAAAAGTTATTATCATTTATTACCATTTGAAGAAAAAAAAAATAATTCTAGAAGATATTATTTTGATAATGAAGCTTACTCTTACTCAGACGGTATTTTTTTATTTTCTATTATAAATCATTATAAACCTAAAAGAATCGTTGAAATTGGTTCTGGGTTTTCTTCAGCATTAATGTTAGATACAAATGAACTTTTTTTTGAAAATAGTATTGACTTAACTTTTGTAGAACCTTATCCCGAGACACTAAAAAATATTGTAAAATCAACCGACAGATATACATTAATAGATAAAATGGTGCAAGAAGTAAATATAGAGGTGTTTAAAAAATTGGAAGAAAATGACATCTTATTTATAGACTCAACACATGTGGCAAAAACAAACAGTGATGTATTGTTTGAATTATTTACGATACTTCCTAATTTAAAGAAAGGGGTAATTATTCATGCTCATGATATTTTTAATTTATTTGAGTATCCAGAAAAATGGGTTTTACAAGATAGGCGCAACTGGAACGAAATTTATTTTCTGCAATCCTTTTTAATGTACAATACTCATTTTAAAATAATTGCATTTAATACTTATTTAGAAGAAAAGCATACTACTTGGTTTGAAGAAAATATGCCTTTGTGTTTAAAGGATAGGGGAGGTAGTATTTGGCTAGAAAAAATATCGTAACATTTTTTATTCTTAAACATAGATTTTATTTCTTCTAAAAAGCCACATATTTATTTTCCCAATTTAAATGGACTAAGATTTATCGCTGCCTTCGCAGTTATTATTCATCATATAGAACAAACAAAGTTTTTGTACGGAGTAAAAAATATGTTTGAGAACCCTACTGTTTTGTTACTTGGGTCGTTAGGGGTTACACTTTTTTTTGTACTTAGTGGGTTTTTAATAACCTATTTATTAATAAGCGAAAAAGAAAGTACTGGTACTGTACAAATAAAAAAGTTTTATATGAGGAGAGTTTTAAGAATTTGGCCACTTTATTTTCTTATTATTATTCTTGGGTTGTTTATTTTCCCTTTTATACCTGTTTTTAATTTTCCAGTTTGGTCTGTAGATACTTTTTTGGGATACGGAGCAAAAATTTTATTGTTTTTACTAATCCTTCCCAATGTTAGTTTAATAATTTATCCAGCCATGCCTTTTATGAAACAGACATGGTCAATAGGGGTAGAGGAGCAATTTTATTTAATATGGCCAGTTATTATAAAATATAGTAAAAATTATCTAAAGCCTTTATTGTTCATATCCATTTTCTTTTTGTTTATAACAGATTTTCTTTTTTGGGTAACGAATAAATCTTTTATGAATGGGAATCGTTTTTTACCAATGCTAAATTTTTTAAAGCAATATTTTTTATCGTTTCGTGTAGGCTGTATGGCTATTGGTGGTATTGCAGCTTATGTTGTTTATTTTAAAAAAGAAAGCATTTTAAAAATAATTTGTTTACCATTATTTCAATATTTTTTATACGCAATACTGATATTTTTTCTTTACAAAGGTATAAGTGTAAAGTATATTCAAAACGAGTTTTACTCCTGCATATTTGCAGCCGTAATTATAAATTTGGCATACAATAAAAATTCAGTGTTATTTTTATCACACAAAATGTTTGAGTTTTTAGGAAAAATATCTTATGGTATATACATGTACCACCCTATATGCATTTTGCTATCTTATAAAGCAGCTCTATTTATTTATGGAAATGTAACAAGTGTTTTATCAAATATACTTTTGTATTCTTTCACCATACTACTTACCATTGCAGTTGCTTTTTTATCGTTTAAGTATGTAGAATCTTATTTTTTAAAATTCAAACATAGGTTTACCATTGTTTGATAATACAATAATGCAGTTACCTAAAATAACCATCATTACTCCCTCCTATAATCAAGAGCAATATTTAGAGCAAACAATTTTAAGTATTATTTCTCAAGGTTACGAAAACTTAGAATATATAATAATAGATGGAGGAAGCACAGATAATTCTGTAGATATCATTAAAAAGTATCAGGATAAATTATATTATTGGGTATCTGAAAAAGATAATGGACAAAGTGATGCAATACAAAAAGGGTTAAGTAAAGCAACAGGAGATATATTTAATTGGATTAATAGTGATGATTACTTAGAGCCTAATGCATTATATTCTATAGCAGAAGCTTTTTTAAAAAATCCCACAAAGAAAATAATTTGTGGCTATACACATTGCTTTTACGATGAAGATGGTAGCGAAAGCCATACCTATAGAATGGGAATACGAAAAACAGTAGCTGAAACTATAATGAATGTAGAAATGAACCAGCCTGGTTCATTTTATAATTTAAATACAGTTAGAGACCTTGGTGGTTTGAATGAATCGCTTAGATATGTTTTCGATGGTGAACTGTGGTTTAGATTTTTATGTAAATATGGTTTAGATGCTGTTGGGTTTACAGATGTTTTGATTGCACATTTTAGATTGCACAAAACATCAAAATCAGTAGGAGATGGTTTTTTTGAGTTTTATAAAGAGTTTTTAAATATTCATTTATTTATTGCAGAGCAAATGCAATTACCTCCATTATTTGTTGCATATTTGAAACATGAGCAATACATAAGCAGATATGTAAATGCTGAATGGGATTTTCAGATGCTTGAAAAAGATAAATTGTATAATTTTTTTGCCAATAAATATAAATACTTGTTGTACAAGGATAGAGCCTATAATGATGCAAAGATTGGGTTAAAGGAGTCTTTTAAAAATAGAATATATACAGACTGGAAACAACAGTTTTTTTTAGGAATGAAATTATTAATGCCTAAAAGGGTTTTAAATATAATCAGGGATACAAAAAATAGATGATAAAAAAAATAAAAACATCTATGGGTAAGTGGGATAATCTATCGTTTAGGTTATTAAATAAATTTTCAAAAATAAAAAAAATTGAAAAAGATAATATAAAAGATTTACCGATTATCATTAATAATTTTAATAGATTAGAATATTTACAAATGCAAATTAAATGGTTAGAAAAAGCAGGTTGTAAAAATATATTTATTATAGATAATGCCAGTACTTATCCTCCGCTGTTAGAATTTTATAAGAATATAAATTATCAAGTTTATTTACTAGATAAAAACATTGGTTTTTTAGCACTTTGGAAAACTGTAATTTTTCAAAAATTTAAGCATTCTTATCATGTTTATACAGATCCAGATATTTTGCCAAAAGATACTTGCCCTCTTAATGTACTATCTTATTTTTTTGAAATATTGCAAAAATATAATGATATAAAAAAAGTTGGCTTTGGGTTAGTAATAGATGATTTGCCAGCTCATTATTCATTCAAAGAAAAAGTAAAAAATTGGGAGCGACAATTTTGGGAAAATGAAATTGAGCCTAATTTATTTAATGCTGCTATAGATACAACATTTGCTTTGTACAAACCTTATGTAAAAGGAGGTTCTGAGTTAAATGCCATTCGTACAGGAGAACCATACACAGCAAGGCATTTGAGCTGGTATATTGATTCAAATAATCTTACTGAGGAAGAGAGCTATTATGTAAAAACTGCAAACTCTTCTAGCTCTTGGACAAATACAATAATAGGTAAAGTTGGGAATAACGATTATTAGTTTTATATGTTAGCAATAGTAATACCAGCATTTAAAGTAAAATTTTTAGCAAGTACATTAGCATCATTATGTGTTCAAACTAATAAAAATTTTAATGTTTATGTTGGAGATGATAATAGTCCTGATGAAATTGAAAATTGTGTAAACTTATTTAAAGACAAGCTAAATTTAAAATTTAAAAAATTTGAAGATAATTTAGGTAGTATATCTTTAACCACCCATTGGCAACGTTGTATAGATATGGTAGGTGATGAAGAATGGATATGGTTATTGCCAGATGACGATACTGCATCTTTAGAATGTGTAGATTCTTTTTATAGAGAGCTAGAGAAACATTCAGCAAAAAAAATGTTATTCCGATTTCAGACAAATCATATAAATGAGGATGACGTTTTACTATATCAGACAAATCGTTGTCCGCCACTTGAGAGTAATGTTGATTTTATGATAAAGAAATTGCAGTTTGATAGAAATAGCTCATTAGCTGAATATATATTTTCTAAAGAAGCTTTCATAAACTATGGAGGATTTGTAGATTTGCCACTAGCATGGGGTAGCGATGATTTGTTATGGATAAAACTATCACAAGAAAATGATATCGTTACTTTACCATTGGGTATTGTTAGTTTAAGACAAAGCAGTTTAAATATTTCTAATAATTTAACTTCTTTTACAAATGAAAAATTTGATGCAAAGTATAAATATCTTTTATTTCTTATAAAAGATAAAAACTTTATGAAAAAAATGTTAATGAAATATACAGATACTGATTTTAAAAATATTATTACTAATCATCTTTTTTTTGAATATCGTAGCCATCAATTACAATTTTCTTTTCCTATGATTTTAAAATATGCATCCTTAAATAATGGAATAATTGGAGGTGGATTTTTAAAAAATATTTATAGAATTATA